>JANNOF010000179.1:0-6484 GCA_031398925.1 Gloeobacteraceae cyanobacterium SOY_34_metabat_371
GTCTTGAAAAGTTACACAAAAAGGCAAATGCCGGGGGGCCAATTTGGCTAATGCATTGAGTAGCTCGGCGGAGGCTTCAGGATCAATTAGATCCGTAAGGACGACCACTAAGGCCCGGCGACTATAGCGGGCCAAGACTTGGGCCATGGCCCCGGTATAATCGGGCTCTACGGGCTGGGGGGTCTGGTCATAGACCCGTTGTAAAATCGCTTCTAGTTGCGCTTTACCCGGTCGGGGGGGGACAAAAACCTGGAGTTTGCGGTCAAAAACCCCTAAGCCCACCCGGTCGCCCCGTCCTAGCCCTGCTAACACTAGGGCTAGAGCCGCATTGAGTGCCCAGTCAAATTTTTGGACCCCTTGGACTTCTGAGCGCATCATCCGTCCCCCATCAATCAAGATCAAAAGGGTCTGATCCCGTTCTTCTTGAAAGGTACGTACCATCGGTAGTCCACGGCGGGCCGTTGCCTTCCAATCAATAAAGCGCACTTCATCTCCGGTCCCGTAGTCTCGCAGCTCGGCAAATTCAGTACTGATGCCCCGGCGGTTACGCTGCCTAGTTTGCAGATCGTTGTACTGGGCCAAGCGGATCGAGAGTTGCCGTAAACCCTCAAGATCAGGATAGACCGCAAAGGTTTGGGCTTCTCCGACTTGAAACCAGCGCCAACAAAGCCCCCAAGGGCTAAGGACCCGTACCTGCGTGGGGGCGATAGCGTAGGTTCCCCGGCGCTTAGGCGTTACGCTATAGTCCACATGAGTCGTCGTCTGGGCTGCTAGGCAAAGGCTCAGCATCCGGGGTGAAACCTCTAGTCCCCAGTCCAAAGGCTCACTGGCCTCTAGGATCATGACCCGCCCCGTAGCATTGGTGAGATCTAGGGTAATTTTATTGACCCGCCCCAAGGAAAAGCGGTTGGCGAAGCGGCGTAGGATTGTTGGGGGGGCGGTTTGCCCATAATCTCGATAGATCAGCACCAAAAAGATCAAATTCCAAACTAAGCTGCCCCAGCCCGTTCCCACCCATGCAAAATCAATCAGGGTGGGAATAAACCCTAGGGCCAGGAGTCCTAGGCCGCGCTTGGTAACGCGGGGCAAAGGAGATTTAGGTCTTAGCGGGTTTGTAAGGGACAAACTGTTGATCCTGGATCATGAAAATTTCAAAGGGAGCGATAACCGGGTCGCCCTTAGCATCAAAGTTAACAGGACCCGCTAAACCCGCAAAGTCTTTGGTGGCCTTGAGGGTGGTCACAATGGCTTCACGGTCGATGGATCCTGTCGTAGCAACGGCTTGCAGCAAGAGCTTGGTAGCATCGTAGGTATAGGTGCCAAAGCCTGTGGGTGTGGCGTTATTAAATTTCTTTTTGTAGGCATCTAAGAACTTGTCACTATCTACAGGCTTAACCTGAGTGAGAAAGATCTTATCCGTACGGGTGCCGACGGTGGTGATAAATTCTTGAACTTGGGTGCCATCGCCACTCATAAAATTGCCCGTATATCCGGTTTCACGGGCTTGATTGAGGATCAAGGCGGCTTCGGTATAGACTCCACCAAAAAAGATCGTGTCAGGGTTTAGCCCTTTGACCTTGGTCAGTAGACCCCGGAAGTCTTTGTCGCCCACCGCTACGCCCTCAAAGGCCAAGACTTTAGCGCCCTTGGCTACCACTTCAGCTTGGAACGCTTTAGCTAGCCCTTGTCCGTAAGCAGTTTTATCGTTGATCAAGACAAAAGTTTTAGACTTTAGTTCATCAAGGGCAAAAGTAGCGCCCAAGGGACCCTGTTGATCGTCACGGCCCACCATGCGAAAGACATTAGTAAAACCCTGCTCGGTGAGTTTAGGATCGGTGCTACCCGGAGAGATCATGGCCAGATTGGCCCGATTGTAAATTTGCGAAGCGGGGATCGAGCAGCCAGAGTTGAAATGCCCAATAACCCCGACGAGTCCTTCGGTACTGACCATTTTTTGGCCTATGATCGCCGCTTGCTTAGGATCACTGGCGTCATCTCCTTCGACGATCTCGACTTGTTTTCCCAGTACACCCCCCGCCGCATTGATCTCTTCAACGGCCAACTGTGCAGAGCGGAGCATATCTTCGCCAAAAGGGGCGTTGGGCCCAGTGATCGGACCAGCCAGACCGATGAAGATTTTTTCGCCTGTGCCAGAAGTCCCTGCGGGGGGGCTTTCGCCCCCACAACCCGTCAAGATGAGAACTACAGAAACCAAAGCCAGTGCGTTACGTCGCTTCATCGGATGTAAACCTCAACCCTGTGAAAACTATTAAATGTTATGGTACTCCGTGTAGGGCCTAATTTCTGTTAGTACCAGCGATTTTTATCGTCTTTGCTATGCGCTACTCTAGATCAAAGTCCGGTCCCCACGGCCTACGAGTAATCCTGTGCACAACTCTGTCACGCAAATTAGCACCTTCGATGGGCTTATCGGTGAACGCTATCGCTTGGTCCAATTTATCAATGGCGGCGGCATGGGCCGGGTTTACCGGGCTGAAGATACCCGCCTGGCCAATAAAATTGTTGCCGTTAAAATTTTGATCCAGAGTCTTGCGGGCAATGAGGGCACAGTCCAGCAATTACGCCAACGCTTTGAAGAAGAAGCCCAACTGAGCGCTGTATTAAGCGGTCATCCCCGGATCATCCAAGTTACAGACTATGGCGTAGATAAAAATCAGCCTTATTTAGTGATGGAGTACCTGGGTCATCCTCCCCAAAGCCAGAGTCTGCATGACCTCATTCGCCAAGAACAGCCCCTTGAGGCCCAAAGGGTAGTTCGACTCGCTATTCAGATCTGTGATGCCCTTCATTATGCCCATAGCTTTCAAACAACCCTAGGTACACGTGAGATCACCGGGGTGGTACATCGGGATATTAAGCCCAGTAATATCTTTATCCTCCAAGACCCTACCCTAGGCGAGACGGTCAAGATTCTTGACTTTGGGATTGCCAAAGCAATTAGTGATGTGAGTCTCGCCCTAGGCACAAATTTGGGCTTTGTTGGATCTACGGAGTATGCTTCACCGGAACAACTACGCGGAGAAGTCCTTGATGCCCGTTCCGATATTTATTCGTTGGGCATGGTGCTCTATCAAATGCTGACAGGACAATTGCCCCTCAAACCGGAAACCCAATCTTTTCCGGGGTGGTATCAGGTGCACAACTTTAAGGCCCCCCAGTCCTTTCAAGAGCTTAATCTTCCCCAGCCCGTGCCCCCAGGCTTAGCTCAAGTGATCCTGTCGTGTCTGGCCAAAGACCGGGAGCAACGCCCCTCCTCCATGCAGGTGCTGCGCGAACGTTTAGAAACTGCAATTAATACCCCCATTCAAGCTTTGGCTAATGTGCCAAGGCAGACTGCCACAACCAAAATCCTACCGGTCATACGCAAAAAATCCACGGGTGGATGGATCTTAGTAGCTACCGTGATCTTGGCGGTTTTGGCGGGGTTGAGTGTGCCTTTTTTGTTGCCCAGCAAAAAAGTAACCCCGTCCATGGAACCTAAATCTGATCCTGCGCCTACTACCACAGTGACTGCGCCCCTAGTCCCTAAGCCACAACCAGAAGGTGTAAATCCCGTTCCAGCAGTGCCAAAGCCATCCATAAGCACCCCTAGTACAACTAAGGTAGATCCTGATCCCGTTCCAGCAGCGCCTACTTCGACGCCAACCAAAACGCGACAGTCCAAGGCCCAAGAGCGTAAGACTCAGCGCAAGCAGACCAGCCGGGGTGCTGCGGATTGTTATAATTCAGCGGCGAAAGCTAGGGACTACCGATGCCGTAACCGCAAGAATTAGCCCATCTCTCCAGCAGCCTTTAGCACTGGAGCAGGAGGTCTATGGGTTCACCTAGGGTTGAGATTTTTTAAGATCCTCTTTAAGGACACGCTTAAGTACTTTGCCAGTAAAAGACCGGGGCAGCATATCGGTAAAAGTCACCCGCAGCGGACATTTGTAGTCCGCAAGTCGGGCCCGACAGAAGTCCTTGAGTTCTTCTTCGCTGACTTGGGTATTGGGCTTACGTTCCACAAAAGCATGGACTGCTTCGCCGCGTAAGAGATCGGCTTCACCGACAATGGCACAGTCTTGGACTTGGGGGTGGCTATGGAGGACATCCTCTACTTCACGGGAGTAGACATTAAGCCCACCGACAATGATCATGTCTTTAAGCCGATCAACTATATAGTAATAGCCATCTGCGGCGATGTAGCCCAGATCTCCAGTACGATACCAGCCCTCAAAAAAGGTTTGTTCGGTGGCTTCGGGGTTTTTGAGATAGCCCTTAAACACATTGGGTCCCCGGACCACAAATTCGCCCACTTCACCGTCGGCCACAAATTCTAGGCGATCCGGGTCTAGGATCTTGACTTCGACGCCTTCAAGGGGGATACCAACCGATCCGGGGATCCGTTTGTCCATGGGATTCATGGTGACCACCGGGCTACATTCGGTCGGGCCATAACCTTCCAGGATCCGGGTTTGGAAGACTTCTTGAAAGCCCTTTAGGGTCTCTAAAGTCAAGGGAGCGCTTCCGCAAATGGCAACTTTTAATTTGGGGAGTTGGGCCGGGTCGGCATTTTCAGCGAGGGCCAACAAAGAGGCATAGATCGAGGGCACACCGAGAAAGACCGTGCAGTTATAACGCTTGAGGTTTTTCAGACTCAAAGTGGGCACAAAGCGGGGGTCCACAAAAACGCTCACCCCACCGCGTAGGGCCGTGACCACGCCCACATTGAGGGCGTAGGCATGAAACATCGGCAACACGCAGTACAAACGATCATCGGCGGTACGTTCTCCGGTCGCCAAGATACTTTGAAGCCCCGCAGCGGAATTGCTGTCTAAGTTGCCACTGGTTAACAAAGCCCCTTTGGGCCGTCCGGTGGTGCCACTGGTATAAAGAATAGCTACGACATCATCGGGTTGCGTCGGGTGCAGGGGTAAAAGATCTTCATCTTCAAATTCTTCAATAAAGTCGTCGTACTTGAGGTGTTCGCAGTCTTCACTGGCCCGTAGGGCAATGATCGTGACGGTCAGGGTTTCGAGGACTTCTTCGAGGAGGGGTAACAGTTGCTCTAGGACAAACAGGACTTTGGCTTCGGAGTTGCTTAGCAAATATTCCAGTTCTTGGGCTTTTTGGAGGGGATTGACGGTGACGAGTTCTGCGCCCAAACGCCAAACGCCGTAGGCGATCACTGGAAAAGCGGTCATATTGGGCAACATGATGGCGACCCGGTCTTGGGGACCAATGCCTAAATTCTTAAGACCTAGGGCCACGGCGTTACTTTCGGCTAAAAGCTCGGTGTAGCTCATCTCTCGCTCGGTAGAGACAAAAGCCGGACTATCGGGGTATTGCTGGGCTACGTGTTCAACTAGGGATGCAAGATTCATCGGCGGACTCCCAAAACGCTTTCTTAGTGTACCGGAATCGATCTTCCTAAGGCGATCCTGCTTGATCGGTCGATCCGGCATTCCTAGAAATAGCCATAAGCAGATCTGACGGTTATTCAATGGATCGCTGGCACGAATACTTTAGATCAACAGCCCTTGGGAGGTGGGAACCTAGGGTTACCCCTCCCAAACCCGCCCCCCTCCTCGTCAGGGAGCTTGCAGCCCCCGACACCCCCTACAACGCAAAGCGCTTTAGCGACCCCTTGCCGGGTTTGATCCTTTGGCAAAAGTTGTTCCTAAAGGGGCGGCAAGGGGTCGGAGGGATCTAGGGAATCAAAGGCGCAACTCGATCTAGATGAAGAGCAGAGCATAAATAGAGACATCTGCGAGGGGGGATGGGGGAAGACAGGGGTTCCGGCCCCCGAACGCTTCCTCTCAAGGCGTGACGGTAAAACTACCTGTACTCGTAGCCGTACCACTGGGGGTCGTGATCTTGATCTGGCCCGTATTGGCCCCGGTTGGAACCTTGGCGGTGATCTGGGTAGGACTATTGATCGTAAAGAACGCCAAGGTATTGTTAGCCCCAAAGGTAACTTTATTGGCTCCGGTAAAGTTGGTCCCGGTGATCACGACGTTAGCTCCGACGGCACCACTGGTGGGGGAAAAACTGGTAATGGTCGGTGCCGCTAAAGGAGTTACGGTAAAGGTTCCTGAGGTAAACGTACCACCGGGAGTTGTCACCTTGACGGGTCCAGTTACGGTTCCCGTAGGCACTGTCGCGGTGACTTGGGTATTGGAATTGATCGTAAAGGCAGCGGGTGTATTACCCGTACCAAAGGTAACTTTAGTGGTTCCGCCTAAGTTGATCCCCGTTATGACCACGGAGGTTCCGATGGGACCACTGTTAGGGGTAAAACTGGTAATGGTCGGCGCGGGGATCAGGGCTAAATTGATCTGTCCAAAAGCGCCCCCAAAACCATCGACGGCAATGCGGTAGGTCTGCCCCGTCGTGGCACTAAAGGTAACTTGACTCGTCAAGAGTCCACTCACATCGTCATTGCTAATCACTGGGGTCAAGGCGTTGACGGCACTGCCGGTAT
>JANNOF010000238.1:0-5991 GCA_031398925.1 Gloeobacteraceae cyanobacterium SOY_34_metabat_371
TTTGAACGGCGTACTGGACATTCATTAAACCGACCACGCCGAGCCGTTGCGCTAAACTAACGGTCCAGACCCGGATCGTCTCTAGGGCTGAGGGACTGATATTTTGGGTCGGCAGAATACAGGCAGAGTCTCCAGAATGAATCCCCGCTTGCTCAATGTGTTCCATGATCCCGGCGATTACGACTTGGCCGGTCTGATCCGCTAGGGCATCCACATCAACTTCGATGGCCCCTTCTAAAAATTTATCCACTAATACCGGCTGATCAACTTCAAGGGCTAGGGCAAAGCGCATGTAGTAGGCCAATTCCCCTTCGCTGTAGACGATCTCCATGCCCCGGCCCCCCAAGACATAGCTGGGGCGGACTAAAACCGGGTAGCCCAATTGTTCGGCAATGACTTTGGCCTGATCTATCGACCGGGCAATACCATTGGCGGGTTGACGGATCTGGAGTTCGCGCAACACCTGTTCAAACCGCTCGCGGTCCTCCGCCTGATCAATGGCATCGGGGGAAGTACCCCAAATCGGCGCCCCGCATTCATCCAAGGGCAGGGCTAGGCGCAGGGGGGTCTGACCGCCAAACTGCACGATCATGCCTACGGGATTTTCGGCTTGCATAATGTGCAGTACATCTTCACGGGTCAAGGGTTCAAAATAGAGCCGGTCTGAAGTGTCATAGTCCGTCGAAACCGTCTCTGGGTTAGAGTTGACCATGATCGTTTCATAACCCGCCTTACTGAGGGCAAAGCTGGCATGACAACAACAGTAATCAAACTCGATTCCCTGGCCAATACGGTTCGGACCGCCCCCCAGGATCATGACCTTAGGCTTATTACTGGGTAAGACTTCCGTTTCTGTCTCGTAGGTACCGTAATGATAGGGCGTATAGGCGGCAAATTCGGCCGCGCAGGTATCGACGGTTTTATAGACCGGAAATAGATTTTGATCGCGGCGGAGTTGGGTAACTTCTAATTCTTGTAAGTTCCAGATCTTGGCCAATTGACGGTCTGAGTAACCAAAGCGCTTGGCCCGATAGAGTAAATCAGGCTCAGGGCCAACGCTCAGTTCCTGTTCAAAAGCCACCAGTTCCGCTAATTTATGCAAAAACCAAGGATCAATGGCGGTCAGTTGATGGATCTTTTCTACACTCATACCCTGACTTAGGGCCTGATGTAAGACCGGGATCCGATAGGGGGAAGGCGTCCGCAACGCCTTTTCTAAGGACCCAGCCTCCACCGGCTCAGTGGGTCCACTAAAGCCAATGGACCCGGTTTCTAGGGAACGCAGGGCCTTTTGAAAGGACTCCTGAAAGGTCCGTCCAATGGCCATCGCTTCCCCGACGGAGCGCATTTGCGTCGTTAGCACCGGATCGGTACCTGGAAATTTCTCAAAGGCAAAACGCGGGATCTTGGTCACCACATAATCAATGGTCGGCTCAAAACTGGCCGGGGTTTCTTTAGTAATATCGTTGGGAATTTCATTGAGCGTATAGCCTACGGCGAGTTTAGCCGCGATCTTGGCAATGGGAAATCCCGTCGCTTTAGAAGCCAACGCCGAACTGCGGGAGACGCGGGGGTTCATTTCAATAATGATCACCGCGCCATTAACCGGGTTAACCGCAAATTGAATATTGGACCCTCCCGTTTCAACGCCAATCTCCCGGATGATCTTGATGGCGTAATCGCGGAGGCGTTGATATTCCTTGTCGGTCAAAGTCTGGGCCGGAGCTACGGTGATCGAGTCCCCCGTATGCACCCCCATGGGATCAAAATTTTCAATGGAACAAATGATTACTACGTTATCGGCCAGATCCCGCATTACTTCGAGTTCATACTCTTTCCAACCCAGGGCCGATTCTTCGATCAAAACTTGACGAACCGGAGAAGCATCTAGGGCCGCCTCGATCATCGGTTCATATTCTTGACGATTATAGGCAATGCCCCCGCCACTGCCCCCCATGGTAAAACTGGGCCGGAGGATCAAAGGAAACGACCCGATCTCACGGGCTACCTGTTGGGCTTCAGCTACGGTCCGCGCAAAACCAGAACGGGGGGTTTTCAACCCGATGCGGTCCATGGCGGCTTTAAAAAGTTCTCGGTCTTCAGCCATCAAGATCGCTGGGAGCTTGGCCCCGATCAGCTCCACCCCAAAACGCTCTAAGGTCCCATTTTCCGCCAGTTGCACGGCCAAATTGAGGGCGGTTTGTCCCCCCATGGTGGGCAATAGCGCGTCGGGCCGTTCGCGTTCAATGATCTTGGCTACAAATTCGGCGGTTAACGGCTCAATGTAGGTCCGGTCGGCAAATTCCGGGTCCGTCATGATCGTGGCCGGATTAGAATTCACCAAGACGACGGTATAACCTTCTTCCTTGAGGGCTTTGCAGGCTTGGGTGCCAGAATAATCAAACTCGCAGGCTTGACCAATAACAATTGGCCCTGAGCCAATGAGCAGGATCTTATGCAGATCGGTACGGCGGGGCACAGGCAATTCCCAACGGGCCTATCTATTTTAAGCAAAATGTGGGACAGACCCTAAGGAGACTTTTTGCGGCGTCTAGGCAGAGATCACAGTCTTCGGATTACTTGGGGGCGTAGGGGAAATTAGGATCTACTTCAAGGGTATGCCTATTACAGAAAATAGATCACGGATACCTTGATTTTCGCATTACATTTAGTTAGTAACTTAAGCGATTTCTGCAGCAATTTTTTCTTTCCAAATTATAACTTTATCTTGGTTGAGTCCACACGACGAAACAGTTATTGCTTTGAAGTTATAGATAAAACTCTATCTTAAGAAAGATATTTTGCGGCAAAAAAGAAATAGTAGCGTATCTTACCTGCGATAGACGTAGGACAAACATAAAGCTTGTAAATTGAAAATGAAAGCTACGAGGTTTAGCCATGGATGAGAACACTACCGCTCCCCAGACCAGTCCTGAAACTTCCCAAAGAGTTAACCAAGCCTATGATCGTGGCATTGATCATCCCTACGATCAAGACTACGGTAAAGAAGCACGCAGCGCTACTCTAGCTAATGCAGGCACTGGGGTTTCCTCGGCTGATATTTCAGAAATTGTCGATCAGTTGATGAATGACACGCCCCCTGATCAGATCAGAACCAGCGATGTTAGAAATCTGAGTGAACAGTTGGCAGCGCTTGAAGTAGATGAAAAACTGGCTGTTTTCTACTTTATCTACCTAGCCATGGGAGACTCCGTGACCCCGGCAGCACTCGGTTCGGCGAATGTAGATATGACGAGCAACTTTTTTAATGAATTCAACCGTTTGCCCTTTGGTGATGCCCAACTCGAAGCCCAACGGGCCTTGGTGCGCGGTGATGACACGCCCCTAAGTCAAGCCTACGGGAGTCAAACCGAGAACAACAAACTCGCTATTTGGTACTTGATTGCCGAGCGGATGGGTAAGGATATTATTGGTTTACCCGAGGACTACAAAGCCTCCGACAATACCAATCAAGCCTTAGGTGCGGTAAAACAACTTGATTTCGGGCAACAGATCACCTTTTTACGTGATTTTGCGAGCTGTATGGGCAAGGCTCCCGTCGAGACTCCGATTTCCTCCCATGCTACCCAACCCGGTTGAACCCACCCTGCCCCCGTCACTACCGCCCAGTGTACGGGCTTACTTCCTAGACTTAAATGGGGGGCAACTCCAACGGGTTGCCGCTTGGTTTCAGGAGGAGGGCGTCTTACACTCGCCCCTGGATGGAACAATTCGGGGGCAGGGGGCGATTTTGGATTATCTGGGGGCCAAAACCCAAGGGATGATTTGTTATCCAGAGACGGTCACAGGGTCGAACGAGGCGCTTGTGGTCCTAGGACGGGTCCGTTGTCCCGCCTTCTGGGTGCGCGTCCAGTGGACTTTTTGCCTAACCGACACCCACATAAGTTCTTTGCGGGTTCAACTCCTCGCCTCGCCGCAGGAACTGCTTAAGTTAAGTCCACTTTAAAAGATCTGCGTTTGATCTTCAAATCCCTATAAATTGAGCGCGATCTTTGCTTTTTTGTGAATTTGTCACATAATATACCTATTGATCTAAAGTACGCCGTGCTGATCGACTTTTCTGTAAGCAATTACCGCTCGATTAAAGAAACGGTAACCCTCAGTGCCATTGAGCGTCTACGTCCGGTGGTCAACGGTACGTCCAAAAGCTCTTTAGCGCCTGCTTACAGCATTGAGTCGCGCGGCATAGCCGTATTGCCGGTTTTGGGGATCTTTGGGGCCAACGCTTCGGGTAAGAGTAATGTTGTGCGCTCCATGAATTATTTTCTGCTGTTGCTTAAAATGGGCGCCGGAGAAGATGGGATTGGGCTGAAGCAATTTACACCCTTTAAACTAGATCCTGTTCAGTCTTTGGAGCCAACCTGTTTTCATGTGCGCGTTGGTTTAGAGGGCATTATTTTTAGTTATGTTTTACATTTAAATCAGCAGCAAGTCCTATTAGAACGTCTGGAATATTTACCCCCCTATCCTAAACGCAATCGATTGTTATTTAGTCGTCAGTGGCAGGGAGAAAAGTATATCTGGAAAAACGGGGAGGATTTTAAAGGCCCCCATACGCAACTTCAAAAAGGGATCAAGCCTTATCAACCTTTTTTCTCTTTGATCTCAGAACAATTGGAAGTGGAAGTTTCTAAACCCCTATCGGAATGGATCAAGTCGCGGCCCTATGGTCTTTCGTTGGGGACTGAAGACTTCGATGCTGGAGCTACCGCCTACTTTGCCCACAAGTTCCCTAGCTTGTATGAGCAGATCAATCAATTTCTCAAAGCCTTTGATACCAGTGTGGCGGGCTTTACCGTTATCGAACGCAAGGGGGCAGAACTCCATGACTGGGAGCAGCGCTACCGCGTCATGGTTTACCATGATTCTCCAGAGGGACGGGTTTCCTGGCCTTTGTCCGAAGAATCCACCGGGACCCAGCGGCTTTTTGGCCTCTCCCGTAAGATCCTCGATTGCCTCCAGTATGGCGGGCTATTAATCGTGGATGAATTGGGCGCCAACATTCACCCTAATATCACCCGCAAGATTGTGCGTCTTTTTCAAAACCCTAAAACCAATCCCCGGCGGGCCCAATTGCTCTTTACCAGTCATGACAACACCCTCAAACGAGGGCAACTGCTCCGGCGGGATGAAATTTGGTTTACCGAAAAAAAGGCCGATGGTAGTACCAAGCTTTTCCCCTTAACAGACTTTAGTGTCCGTCAAGATCTAGCGGTGGATAAGGCTTATTTAGAAGGACGCTTTGGCGCGGTCCCCGTCCTCAGCCCCGATGAAGACGTACTCAAACTGATAGATATCAAGCCTGGATCTTGATGCTGCCCTATTAACGGTCGTCACGGGAGATCTCCTGTGATCCAAATTGGTAGGTCCGTTTTAAAGTGAACCCGCGCCTGGGTGCGGGGATGGCTAAAAGCTAACTGCCAAGCGTGTAAACAGAGGGCAGGATCTCGCAACGATAGGGTTTGGGTTGTACCCAGTTGTTGATCCAGAAGATAAACCTGATCGCCACAAACGGGCCAACCGAGGTGCCACAGATGGACGCGGATTTGGTTGGTGCGCCCTGTCAGGGGGCGGGCTTCGAGGAGAGAAGTTCCGTCAGCAAATCGTTGGAGGACGCAAAAGGTTGTATGGGCAGTTAGTCCATTTAAGGGATCAATGCTACGGGTGCCCAGATCCCTTGGATCAGGGCTGATGGGCGCTGTGCAGCTAAATTTTTCGGATTCAGGGTGACCTTGGACCCGGACTAGATAAATTTTTTCGACTTCACCACGCTCAAATTGGAGATGGAGATGCCCGGCAAAATGGCGGGTACGGGCCCAGATCATCAGTCCCGTCGTATTGGCATCTAAGCGATGAACTGGACGGGGCTTTTGGGGATGATAAACCGTTTTCAGGATCCCTTGCAGCGTATTGCGATTAAAACGCCCACTGGGATGCACGGGCAGAGGAGCGGGTTTATGTAATACGACA
>JANNOF010000277.1:0-2512 GCA_031398925.1 Gloeobacteraceae cyanobacterium SOY_34_metabat_371
TAGGATGATGCCGCTGGTCGCTGAAAGTTTTGTCCGAAAGGCAAGCTCACCGAAGTCTTTGTCAAAGGTTAGGAGGATTCGATCTTCTGCCTGGGCACGCCTTAGTACTTCAGGATCAGAGATGCCAGGAGAGTCTGTGCGAATCCAGATTACATCGTGAGCCTGTTGGCGTAGGGCTTCTACAGCATCAAATGGAAAATTTTCGTTGGCGAGGAAGCGCATTCGTCAACCCGGAATGGCATACACTTTTTCAGCCCTGAGCGCAGCACTGGCGTAGCTGAGGCAAGCCTGGATGTCTTCGAGAGTGAGTCCAGGATAGTTACGCAAGATTTCATCAGTAGTCCAGCCCTGGGCAAGTAGATCAATAATGAATTCCACCGCAAGGCGGGTATCTTTGATGATAGGCTTGCCGACTAGAATATCTGGGTTGAGGGTGATGCGCGATCGCCAATCCATACGCTGAACCCACAATGCATTTCCTCTAAATTCTACTAAAGCTTTAACGCAATTTGAGACGGGGAGTGTAATCTCCACTCCCGATCGCCCTCAACAATCAGCAAATACAACCCTGGAAGAGACATCACCCCAATCAAACAAACCCGCACCAACCATCCCTAACTCTACCTATTTTGGGCTTGAATCTCTTGCAAAAGCGCCTGTGTCATCGGATGCGACGATAGTTCTTGTGTGCGATCGCTTCCCATCCTAGCGATCGTTTGTAATCTGAGCATGATGTTACACCATGAACTAATCTAAATTGTCGTTATAGACTAACCACTTCAACGTCTAATCGTTGTTTGACAAAATGCTCTTGCTTCAGTAAGGCATCGATTTGATCGAGAGTGGTGGCATGGAAGTAGCGTTCACCGCACTCCAGGCAAACTTCGGCATCCACGTTCTCAACAATGTAAAGTTTGCCTTCAAACCAGTGTTGCCGCCTAACTTTCTTATGGACAGTTGTTCCTCCACACAATTCACAAATCATTTGTCCTCCATCAGCGCATAGACTGTGATAATAATCAAGCTGCCCTCGTCACGAAATCGACAAATTACATGAATTAGCCTGCCATCTATTGTAGAGCCTTCGATTTGGTAGCGAGTGCCACGAGTATCGTGGGTCATCGTTTTCCTAATTCGACCTCGAAGAATTGCGTGTTCTACGTCTTGTCTTTCTAGATAATCATCCACCATCTCATCTTCTGCATGGGAGGACAAGTAATAATCTCTGTTTTGGATTTTTTGTCGAATCTGATCGATGGTTGCCATTGCACAGGCGTGGAAAAGCAGTATGCAGAAGAAGCTTTAACGTGACCGGAGTAACTTCTGGTATGCCCACGCTATCGCCACAATGGGCAACCAGGTAGGCAGCAGGAAAACGATAAGCACCCACTGCCAAAGTTTGACGGGATGTTGTAAGGATTGCATCCTTTGCAGATCTTGCTGCACGGTTCGAGTTGAGGGATGCTCAGTCCCCAGGCATTGCTCCATAATATCGAGCGATCGCCGATACAACGGTTCTGCCTCGCTGTAGCGTCCCATTGATTCGTAGAGTGATGCCAAATTGTTGAGGCTGCTGGCAGTGTCGGGATGGTTGCTGCCCAACTGGGTTTCCCGAATCTGGAGCGATCGCACGAACAACGGTTCTGCCTCGCTGTAGCGTCCCATCACTCGGTAGAGTTCTGCCAAGTTGTTGAGGCTGGTGGCAATATCAGGATGGTCATTGCCTAGCTGAATTTCTGCAATCTCAAGGGATTTTACTAACAACCTTGCCGCTTCGCTGTAACGTCCTAATTCTCCGTAAAGCAACGCTAAATTATTAAGGCTAGAAGCAGTGCTAGGATGATCATTACCCAATTGAGTTTTACGAACTTGGAGTACTCGTAAATACAATAATTCTGCTTCACGGTAGTATCCTAACCGCTGATAAAGCGTTGCTAAGTTTTCGCGGCTAGTGGCAGTATTAGGATGATCACTGCCTAGCTGAGTTTCTGTAATCTCAAGGGATCGCACTAACAGTGGTACTACTTCGCTATAACGTCTCATTTCAAGGTAGAGTTCTATCAAACTATTGAGGCTGATAGCAACGCTGGGATGATCGTAACCCATCTGAATCTCACGAGTTTGAAGCGCTTGTATATACAATGGTTCTGCTTCGTTGTAGCGCCTCACGGCTCGGTATAGCGATGCCAGATTGTTGCGGCTTTGGGCAGTGTTGGGATGGTCACTGCCCAACTGGGTCTCACGGATCTGGAGCGATTGTTTATAGAAAAGCTCTGCTCCACTGTAACGTCCCATAGCTTGGTAGAGCAATGCCAGATTATTAAGGCTAGTAGCAGTGCTAGGATGATCATTACCCAACTGGGTTTTCTTAATCTGAAGCGATTCCTCATTATAGACGATTGCTACCTTGAACTGTCCCTGATAATATAGATACAGTCCAGCTTGATTTAACGCTTTCGCCCAAAAGGAGGTGTGAGATGGTTGATGCATCTGGATATTAGCAATGTGGGGA
>JANNOF010000279.1:0-5360 GCA_031398925.1 Gloeobacteraceae cyanobacterium SOY_34_metabat_371
CCTTCATTCGCGAGCTGTTCGCGATGGTGCCCGAGGCGCGCACCCGCGGCTTCAAGCCGGGCCGCTTTTCGTTCAACGTCAAGGGCGGGCGGTGCGAGGCGTGCCAGGGCGACGGCGTAATCGCGATCGAAATGCATTTCCTGCCCAACGTCTACGTGACGTGCGAGCTGTGCAAGGGCACTACATCGAGATCAGTGTCTCCGTCTAGATCGTCTAGGGCTAAACTCACCGGGCTATCGCCCGTGGCGAAATCTACTTTGGCGGCAAACGATCCACTCCCGGTATTTTTGAGTAACGATACGGTGTCTGCAAAGCGATTGGCTGTGACCACATCTAGATCACCATCATTATCCAGATCACCCAAAGCTACCGATGCGGGGAAATCGCCTACTGCGGTGTCTGTTTTGGTGCCAAAGCTACCCGTCCCCGTATTCTTGAGCACCGAAACCGAATCTGCGCCCCCATTGGTACTCACCAGATCAAGATCACCATCTCGATCTAGATCCCCTAGGGCGAGCGATCCGGGGAAACTACCCACGGTAAAATCCGTTTTGGCCCCAAACGTGCCGTTGCCCAAGTTTTTAAGTACCGAGACCGTATTCGCTGCATAATTCGCAGTCACAAGATCGAGATCCCCGTCATTATCAAGATCACCGAGCGCGATAGCGCGGGGATCATTGCCCACGACAGTATCCACTTTGGCGGCAAAAGATCCTTTCCCTAAGCTCTTGATCACAGAAATGGTATCGCTGTCACCATTGGCACTTACTAGATCTAGGTCGCCGTCATTATCTAGGTCTCCGGCGGCGACGGCAAGCGGTCCATTACCGGTTGTAAGTTTTTGGGCCGTTAAAAAATCGGTCTGGGCCTGGGCGGGACTACTGCCTAGGATCAATAGCCCGGAGCTAAACCCCGCCACCGCCAGACGCTGTACCTGTTGGGTTAAGGATAACTTGGTACTTAAACTGCCCAATAACCGCACATTTTGAAGGTAGCGCTGAGCAAGATCTGGGGGAAGGATCATGAATAGTGCTCCAGAAAAATTTAGAACTTGAGTTAGTGATTTGAAGCCATCAAGATTATAGAAGATTAAAGTATCAATGAATGATCGATCCTGCTTGTTGGGGGTTCTGGTACGAATAATGTTGTACCGTAGCAGCATGAATCACACGGGCCTTTGGATCCTTGGCAATCAATTAGACCCAGACCTGGGTGTTTCGACCAGCGTTCCGGTCTTGATGATCGAAAGTAAACAATGGGTACGCCAGATCCCTTACCACAAGCAAAAAATTGTGCTGGTCTGGTCAGCGATGCGTCACTTCGCCCAACACCTCCGGGATCAGGGGTATCGGGTTACCTATATTCAAAGCGAGGATTTTCAAAGCACAGTAGCGCAATTTATCCAAACGGAACATCTTACAACCCTGCAGTTGATGGAGCCCGCCGATTGGCCCCTCAAACAAGGGATTCAAAGCTGGGAATTGCCTATTGAATTTACCCCGGATCGCCATTTTCTTTGGTCAATCTCAGAATTTTTTGACTGGGCTAACCAGCGGACCCGCCTGGTCTTAGAGGATTTTTATCGGCTGACCCGTCAACGCTTTACGATTTTGATCGATCAAGGGCAACCCGTTGGGGGGCAGTGGAACTTTGATCCTGAAAATCGCCGTCCCCCGAAAAAGGGCCTCAATCCTCCCCTCGCCCCGCAATTTCCTCCAGACGATCTGACCCGGCAGGTCATTACTGAGGTCGAGACCTATTTCCCTGAACATTTTGGTACTACAGATACCTTTAACTGGGGGGTCACACGGGCGGACGCCCTCAGGGCCCTAGAGGATTTTTGTACCTACCGTTTAGCCGGGTTTGGACCCTATCAAGACATCATGCTTACTGATGAAGCAACACTGTGGCACAGTTTGATTTCGCCCTATCTAAATCTAGGTCTTTTACGCCCCCTTGAAGTAATTGAACGCGCAGTGGCACAACCAGGGGTTCCATTGAACTCTTTAGAGGGTTTTGTCCGTCAGATCCTAGGCTGGCGTGAGTATATACGGGGGGTCTATTGGCTCAAGATGCCTAACTATGCCCAGAGTAATTATTTTGATCATCATCAACCCTTACCCGATTTTTTTTGGACCGGGCAAACTTCGATGCATTGCCTCCATGACGTGATCCAGCAGATCCAAACTACGGCCTATGCCCACCATATTCAACGACTGATGATCTTAGGCAATTTCATGTTGATCAGCGGTATCGATCCCCAAGCTGGAGAAGTTTGGTTCCATGCAGCAACCGTTGATGCCTACGATTGGGTAATGCAAACCAATGCCTTGGGCATGGCCCTTTTTGCCGACGGTGGGGTCTTGGCGACCAAGCCCTATGCCGCCTCTGCGAATTACATTAATAAAATGAGCAATTACTGCGCAGACTGTACTTTTGATCCGAAGATCAAATTTGGACCCCGTGCTTGTCCTTTTAATTATTTTTATTGGGATTTTTTACTTAGGAATCAAACACAATTGATCCGTCAAGGTCGCATGGGCCTAGTACTTAAACACTTGGAAAAATTTACCCCCGATGAGATCCAGATAATTCATGATCAGGCAATTCAATTTTGGCATTTCCAGGAATTTTACAAACGTTAAATGCTAACAGAGTAAAGGGTATTAAGGCTTCAATAGCATTGAAACCTCTCTCTTGAGGTAGATGTTTATTCATGATTAAAAGATGATGATTGTTATGTTAGTTCAAGTACAGGAGATGGCTATGGGAATTGAAGAACGGGCCAAGGCAACAGCCAAAAATCTGGAAGGTAAAGCTCAAGCTGCTGCGGGCGAACTGACCGGAAGTGACAAAGATATAATCGAAGGCCAAGCCAAACAGCTTGAAGCAAAAGCCATGCAGAACAAAGAAGACCTCAAGGATGCCGCAAAAGATGTGATTGATAAAGCCTAACTGGCGATTCCTATCATCAATGCCAGCAGCTCCTATTTTAGGAGCCGCTTTTTTATATTTAAGAATTATTAAACAGTATGGTTTTAGTCAGCGAATATACGGATATTTCCTAGAAAATCACTGATCGGACAACATTTAGTTAGAGAAATACGGATGTGCTTTTTTGGAAAATATTTTTTATGTTTTATTTCGTCCTCAATTCCGACGAGTATAATAAAAAAGCAGCGGTAACTTTAGGGAGAAGTTTTGAACCCTATCCGCATCGTTCTGATTGAGAATCATGCTTTAACATGGTCAGGCATCCGACAAATATTGAACCAAAGTGGATTTGATCTAGTTGCTGAAACTAGTACAGGTAAACAAGGTTTAGCGGCCGTAAAGCGCTATCGACCTGATCTGGCATTAGTTGGTTTGGGACTGCCTGATCTTGATGGCCTCCATGTGGCTCAAAAGATTAAGAACCTATACCCCAAAACCCGTGTTGTAATTCTTACTAGCCGGGATACAAAGACCGCCGTACGCGCAGCTTTTGATGCAGGTGCCGATTCCTACTGTGTTGAACATTCTTCGCGTGAAAATTTGATTTTTGCGCTATACGCAACCCATGCGGGCACTTCTTGTTTAAACTTAGATGCCAACGGCAAATCCCCTAGCCGACATCAAACCATAACCATTCAAGCGACCCCTTCTTCAGATCGGGAAAATCCCTACAAAGCCTCGCTCACCCCCAGGGAATTAGAGGTTTTACAACTTATCGTGGAGGGTCATAGTAATCAACTCATTGCAGAACAGCTCTATGTGACTGTGGGTACGGTTAAAACCCACGTCCGCGGGATCTTGAACAAGCTATGTGTAGAAGGTCGTGTTCAAGCTGCCGTCCATGCCCTTCGCTCGGGATTAGTTTTTTAGAGGAAATACTGCCATGATTGAACCTAACTTTGTTGAAAACGCTGCTCCCATGCTGATTGAGCGACTCTATAAACTTGATCGGATCAGAGATCTAAAGTTACCCTTAGCGGAACTCCGGGTACAGCTAAGTAATACTTCTGCTTTAGTCATGCTGGACTCAGAAACATATGGTCAGCTTGTTTTAGAGCGGGCACGGGAATTGGTGCATATGGAAGAAAATTAAGTCTATGGTTTTTTGGGCTGATGGGAATTCCATCAGCCCCTTCAACCTAACCTAAGGCCGGGCAAAGGAGCCTGAAAGTAGAGCCAGACCAAAGACCACAATGCCCGATCCTAGAATTGTTGGCAGGAGTGCCACACTAGCTAAAACTGGTCCAAACGAACCGAAGAGGGAGTTACCAAACCAAGCGCCAATAACACCCACTACAATTGCGACTAGAAAACCACCGGGTACACGACCAGGAAACACTGCTTCGGCGATCAGTGCACACACGCCAGCAATTAATAAAAACATGAAAAAGCCTAAAACGCTCATTTGGAACCTCGACTTGATGATAAATTAACTGTAGTCTTTCAAGCTGTTATATGACCTCTATCTCAGGGATGATTTTTTTAGTTAAGGGCAAGTTTTTTTATTGTTATACCTCTCATAATTATGCCCTTTATTTTGATCTAAAAGAGATACAAATAGGTGATGTTTATAGAAATTTATGTTACCTTTAAACGTAATACAACGGGAGTTTTTCATGGTAAATACCCTTGTTAAAACCCCTAAAACAAATGCTTATCGAGCGGCACCCAAGCGGGTTAAACCCTCTAAGCGTCCAGATATGGGGGCCATTCCCTACCGAGATAAACAAGGGAAACAACAAGTTGGCACAACATTTCGCGTGTGGGCGCCCTTTGCCCAAGCAGTAGCCGTAATCGGAAAATTTAATGGCGCGTCAGAAACAATTCATCCCCTGGCTAGGGAAAAAAATGGTAACTGGTCCGTAGATATCCATGGTGCCATGACGGGCCAACACTACAAATATGCTATTACGAGCCAAGATGGTGATGTTTTGAAGCGCAATGATCCCCGGTCTCGCTATTTAGAAGATGGCAATAGTGTGATCATTGATGCGGCATTTGATTGGGAAGATGATGACTTCACCATGCCCAAATGGAATGAAATGGTGATCTATGAAATGCATTTAGGCACATTTACTGACCCTAACCATGATGATCAGCCCGGTACCTTGGCGAGTGCGGTTCAGAAATTTGAGTATCTTAGGGATTTAGGGATCAATGCTATTGAAGTCATGCCCCCAGCCGAATTCCGGGGTACGTTTTCCTGGGGCTACAATCCAGCTTTTCCCTTTGCCATTGAGCATGCCCTGGGTGGACCTGAGGAATTCAAAAAATTTATTAAAGCAGCGCATAAATTGGGCATGGCTGTAATTATGGATGTGGTTTATAACCATTTCGGCCCCGAAGCCCTCGCCATGTGGCAGTTT
>JANNOF010000351.1:0-3249 GCA_031398925.1 Gloeobacteraceae cyanobacterium SOY_34_metabat_371
TAGGCCCCAGCGCGACTCCGGGGCGCTAGATTCGCCATCATCAAGTGCCAAAACTGGCTCCAAGTATACTTGCCCAACCAGATCAGGAGTTGCGGAGGCAGAGACGGAGCTTTTGGCATCAGGGACTCCTCTCGTTCCAAACGGTTGGTTTCCACACATACTGACCACTAGGATCGATATAGCCAGACTTACCATCAGCAATGCCTTCATCAAGACGATAGCCGCCGACATAAACCCGGGATAATCCATGATAAAAAGGTTCAGCCTCAGAAAATTGTGGTTTGATCACTGTTCGTCCACTAGAGTCTATAAATCCCCAGGAACCTAGCCGACTTATGTACCCCCGAACACGGTCGCGGGTACAAACCGCAGCGCGTCCCTCATGAAATTCCTTAGCTTGAACAAAAGGTAACTCTGGGGTAGTGGGCAAGCCCTTGGGATTGATATAGCGTATTGAGCCAGTCGTGGCACTCTTGACTGCCGCCCGCCCCTCGGAAAATCTAAAACCCCGATCCCTGCCAAGATCGATCACCTCTTTCCCTTCGCGGTTGATATAGATAAACCTTGCGGTCTGAAGATCGCCCTTACGCGCTACGGCGAACCCTTCATGAAAATCGCCAATGGCACTGTAGGTATCTGTAACTGCATGACCATCTATGTTGATCAATTGCCAGGGTGCTTGATACCAGTGCAGCATGTCATCAGCCCCCCATGTTGGATTAGATTTATCCATAGGCTCTAGGGAAGGACTTGGGAGACCATTGGGTACTTCCGGGACGCTGACCGCCGCGAGATCCTCGCTAAAGGAACGAGCTTCACGGGAATAAAACGGCACGACCTCATGCCCATCGTGATCCAAGAACGCCGTTCCCCATACATTCTGAAAACAGCCTTGCGTTCTTGTACACGATACCAAGGCCCGACCACAGGAAAAATTCTCGGTATGCGTGTACTGGGGTTCGACCACGTATGTACCATTACGGTCGATATATCCCCACAGTCCCCCTGACCAAGGATTCCCTCGGCAAACAACCGCTCGATTCTCGTGAAAGGAGCCGCAGTGATCAAACTGCGGCTCGATGACCCAGTCGCCCTCGGTATTGATGTATCCCCAACGGTCTTGGATCTTGACCGCCGCTAGTCCTTCTGAAAAATCTGAGGCCCAATCAAACTTAGCTTTGAGGATGATTCTGCCCACCTCGTTGATGTAGCGAGCTTTTCCATCCTTCCAAACTTGAAAAAGCATAAATTCACGGTTAACAAGCCGTGATCGCGCTGCGGCTTGTAGTATAGCTGTCCTCTAAATTGATCGCTATAGTCCGGGCTGTGAACTTGGTAGGATGACACAATCATAACGAGGCTCCATGATCACTTGGGAATTTCAACCTATCCCCGCGACCTATAATCCTGAGTTAGTCCAAACCTATGGCAAATACACCGCTAAGATCTTGGCCTTGCGCGGGATCGAGACTTTAGAACTAGCAGAGCAATTTTTAGATCCAGAGCAGTATATCCCGACCCCTGGGGCAGACCTCCCGGATCTGGAATTAGCCATTGACCGCATCTTGTTGGCCCGTGATCGCGAGGAGAAAGTCACCATTTGGGGGGATTTTGACTGCGATGGTGTGACCAGTACGGCCTTGTTATTAACTGCTTTAGCGCCCTTAGGTTTGGATCTGGACTTTACGATTCCTTTGCGCGGGAGCGAGAGTCATGGACTCAATTTAAACCGATTGGCCCAGATCGCCCAGGGCGGCACGACCCTGATCATCACCGTTGATTGTGGGGTTGCCAATGGCACCGAAGTAGACCAAGCCAAAACTTTGGGCATCGACGTGATCATTACGGATCATCATTCTTTGCCCGATCCTTTGCCCCAAGCCCTAGCGGTGATCAATCCCCTACGGCTCCCGGAGGATCATGCCCTACGATTTTTGCCCGGCGTGGGCGTAGCCTACAAATTAGCGGAAGCACTTTATCAACGCTTAGGATGGCCTGACGCCGAGGCTTTGCTGGATCTGGTTGCCCTGGGGATCATTGCCGATGTTGCCGTACTCCAACGCGAATGCCGTTACTTAGTCCAACGGGGGTTGCCCGTCTTAACCCAGACCACCCGCTTGGGGCTAAAACATTTATTAGAACGAGTGATCCCGGAAGGGGAACTTTTATCGGGGCAAGATGTGGGCTTTCGCATCGCCCCCAAGGTCAATGCCATTGGGCGTTTGGATGATGCGCGCCTCGCAGTGGAGCTATTGATCACCACCGATGCGCTCCGGGCTGAACAGTTGGTAGACCGTTTTTTGGAAGCCAACGAAGAACGCCGGGAACGCACGGAGGAAGTCGTAACCGCGGCAACGATCTTGGCGGAACAAAGGGCCGATGCCCCAGCCCTCGTTTTAGCGGGAGTGGGCTGGCATGGGGGTGTGGTGGGAATTGCTGCCTCGCGGTTAGTCGAGCGCTATGGTTGCCCAGTGGTGCTTATTGCCTGTGATCCGCTCAAGGAGGAGGGCTATGGCTCAGCCCGGTCGATCCCTGGGGTCAATTTAGCCGAAGCCCTCGAAGCCGTAGGCCCCCTCCTGTTGCGCTATGGGGGGCACCCAATGGCGGCGGGTTTAGGCGTCAAGCTCACCAATTTAGAGGCGCTGCAATTGGCCCTGACCCGAGAACTTACCCAGCGTTTAGGGGGTGAAAAACCGGACCGCGTCTTGCGTATAGCCATTCAACTGGATCTCAAATTACTCAAAGATCCCGTCGCCGAACTAGAGACGATCTATGGTCAACTCGCGCGCTTAGAACCCTTTGGGCAGGGTAATCCGCGGCCTTTGATCGCGCTATTGCATCTGGACACCAAGCGCTATCTCAAAGTCCATAAGAGCGGTAAACATCTCTATGTACAGTTGGGGCGGCAGTATTTTTGGTATTGGCATCAAGGAGACCGTTATGCGGATCTGGTCAAATATCCCCTCCTGGATCTGGCAATCGAGCTAGTACCCGATAGTCAAGCGCCCTGGCAAGCCCGGATCAAAGACCTACGCCCTTCTCCCCAGACCCCTGTGCCTGCCCGTCCTTCAGCCCGGTTACAGGTGGAAGACTACCGGGGCCAGTTAGCCCTCGCCATCCATGATCTGGAGCAACCGACGTTGGTTTTAGATCAGTGGCCCTATTTAGTCTTGGATCTTGCCCAAAAACTCCATCAGATCCAGCCAGAAGTCATTTATTTGTGCGCCCAAAGTGCCGATTGGAGTCAAG
>JANNOF010000353.1:0-7165 GCA_031398925.1 Gloeobacteraceae cyanobacterium SOY_34_metabat_371
GTCCCCTTAAGTACCTACAACACAGGTCTGGGTGAGGATGGAGCCGAGATCCTAGATGCCCGTGATGGGTTTGCCGTGGTCTCCAGTGCCCAGGGCAGTGTGGATATCTTAGACACCAGCTTTCTATTTGGGATCAAACGGTTAAGTCGCATTACCCTTGACACCACTAGTGGTACGCCTAATTCCGTGGCGATTCACCCCACCAAACCGTATTTTTTAGTGGCCCTTGGCAGCCCAGGCAGCGCCGGTAAGGTTTTAGCCTATGGACTAGATGGCGTTTTCTTGGCTGAAATCAGTACAGGCATTCAACCTGATTCCGTAGCCATTAGTCCAGATGGTAATTTTGCCGTTGTTGCCAACGAAGCAGAAGGCGTCGATATTGGGGATGATGGCGGGCCTGGTTCTTTGACCCTGATCGATCTACGTGCTTTTGATCCGGCTACGGGCAATCTGACCCTGACCGCTCAGTTACAAGATTTGGTATCTCAAGCGGGGACCCCTGGCTTTTCCGTAGACCGCACGGACGGAATTGCTACATTGCCCGTTGACAATAGCCCTGCAACCCTTGAACCAGAAAGTGTTGCCTTTTCCCCCAATAGTGCCTTTGCCTATGTCACCCTCCAGGAAAATAACGGTGTGGTGCGGTTCAATTTGAGTACGTTAGAGCGCACTTACTTTGGTTTGGGTCAAGTGAATCACTTGGCTGATCTAACGGATGACGATGGCTATAACCCTGTTGAAACCCTAACGGCCTTTCGCGAACCCGACGGTATTGATGTCACCCCCAACGGGCAGTTTTTGGTCACCGCCGATGAAGGGGATACCAACGACAGCAGTGGCGAAGGTGGACCCCGTGGTGGTCGTACCTTGAGTATTTTTAACGCTTCGTCGGGGGCATTGGTTGCCGATACAGGACGTCAGATCGACGAAGTGGTCAATGCAGCCGGTCTCTATGATCTACTTGTGGATGGTAGCCGCAGCGACCGGGGGGGATCGGAACCCGAAGGACTGGATGTAACCGATTTTAAAGGTTTGGTATTAGCAGCAGTAGGACTGGAGCGGGCCAATGCTGTACTACTGATTGATATCACCGTACCTACTGCACCCAGGGTTGTGACGTTGGGCCAAACAGGGACAGCCCCAGAAGGGGTGAAGTTTCTTAAGCGCAGCGGGCGGCTTTATCTACTGACGGCTAACGAAGTTGCAGGCACAGTAACCGCCTTCCAAGTCGTGATCCGCCCCTAAGCATAGGATGGGGACTGCCTAGGTGGTCCCCGCTAACCCAGGTAAGGTTTGGCAAAATTGGTCAATTTGTTCGCCCGTAAACTGAACGGGTAGTTTTTCTATGGCTTCGATCAAACCCTGTAGGTTAACTAAATGAATCCCTTTGATCCGTTTTGCTTCAACTTGGGCAAAGGGAAAACATAAAAAAGAAGTGACCGGAACCTGCCGTTGGCGGAGCAGATCCTCTAGTTTTCGCGTTTGGGCAATGAGATCCCGGCGGATCCAGCGTGTACCTAGGGGTTGACGAAATCCTAAACGGCCCCGTGAAGTAACCAATTGGCCGCGTTGACTTTTGGTTTCAACCATGACCACCCCCCCCGGACCAACAGCCAAGTGATCAATATCGCCGAGTTCCGGCAGTTGAATATTGTGAAAGATCTGCCATCCCTGGAGTTCTTCGAGCTTTTGACCGACGCATTCTTCGGCTTGGGCACCCCGACGGGCTTGGTATACCAATTCACTTTGTTGATTAAGGCGGACCCCAATATGAATCGACAAGTAAACCAACGGAGCCGCTAGGAGCACCGCTATAGGACTAAAAAATAGTAAAAGCACCGCTAAAACCGCCAACGAAATTGATAAGAAGCTCAGAACCAGTGCTTTGGTGGTCCGACGGGCAGCTAGTTGGCGGACATTGCGCCCTGCTTTGGGTTTACTGGATTCAGTCAGATTCATTACTGCCCCTCCTTATTTTTCCATCGTACCTCTGAGTGCTTGGCAACGGGCACCTGCACGCTTGGCAACGGGCGATATACCATAGAGAGGATTGAGGAATGATCATGGATGGGCTTTTTGGTGTTGGTCCTTTAGAACTGGTAACTATCGGTGTGGTTGCACTCCTGGTCTTTGGGCCTAAGGGGCTACCAGAATTGGGCCGTACCGTAGGCAGTGTAACCCGCAAAGTTCGTAATGCCTCCCGTGAGTTTCAACGGGAATTTCAGCAAGAGCTAGATGTTAACGAATTTACCGCTCCTCCAGAGCGCAAACGACCCTATAAGCGCATTGAAGACCCGGTTAATGAAGATTAATTTAACCAAGATCCGCTAGGCTAGCAGGGGCACCGTACCCCGTGAGCTTGCTATGGTTAGTTTCAAAGAATTTGTTCTTGATCCTTCGGTTTCCTGTTCCGTTACCCTCAGTTCCGTTGAGGCCATTTTTGCCATTGGTGCTTTGACAATGGCCAGTGATGGCGAGATCAAAAAAGAAGAACTCAGTACCCTAGGGATATTTTTAGCGGATCATGCATTGCTCCAGGACGTTACCCCCGAGGCCGTTGGTCTTATTAATGAGAAGGTTGAAGCGGTTTTTGAGCAAGAAGGCCCTGCGGTTTTGTTTAGAGCGGCCCTAGATGCCCTCGACCCTCAACAGCGGGAACTGGCATTTAGCCTAGCCGTCCAAACAGCTTTAGCCGATCAAGACTACGGCTCGGAGGAACAGGATTTTCTCCCGGCCCTAGGGGAGGCTTTAGGACTTGATCCTAACTTTGTCACAGGGCTGCTGGCCCCCGATGGCCCAAAGTAATGTGGGGGGAACTCCATCCGGGAATTTTGGGGATCAATGGCTATATTTTCTTGATGGTGGTCTTTAATTTTTGGCAGATCCAGAGGGCAAAACCCGCAAAGTTAACGGCTGATCCGCCCTTGGTGTCCATTTTGGTACCGGCGCGTAATGAAGAGGCCAATATTGAACCCTGTATCCGTTCCCTGTTGGCCCAGGATTACCCAAATTTTGAAGTGGTAGTACTAGATGATAGCTCTACGGACCAGACCTGGACGATCCTCCAAAGGCTCTGCGCCCAAGACCCGAAGCTGCGCCTAATCCAGGGGCAAGCGCTCCCCCCAGGCTGGAAAGGTAAATGTTTTGCCTGTGATCAGTTAGCCCAGAGTGCATTAGGTACTTGGTTATTGTTTACCGATGCCGATACCTTCCATAGTCCCACCAGCCTCCGCGAAACCATAGGGCGGGCCATAGCCAATCAAGCGGATCTGGTGACCCTATTTCCCAGGCAAATGGCTCCAACCTGGGCTGAATCGGCTCTGGTATCCTTTATGTTGCGCTTGGGCATGATGTTTAAACCAATTTGGACCATGGCCTGCGGACAGTATTTATGTTTTCGCCGCAGTGCCTACGAAACTAGCGGTGGTTTTGCGGCGGTCAAAAACGAGATCGCCGAGGATCTGGCCTTGGGTCAATTGATCCGCCGCCAGGGACTACGTTTACTTTGGCTAAGAGGCGTAGATCAGGTGCAGTGTCGCATGTACACCGGGCTGACCGGGATCTGGAACGGGTATTCCCGAAATTACTACACGGCCCTGGGTAGAAATCCGCTGCTGGTGTTGGGCTTTTTATACGTCCTGATCGACGGTCTTTTTTTGCCTGTGATCTTGCTGTTTAGCGACCCACAGAACCCGTTGGTTTGGATTGAAGTGGCGTTGATCTATGGCGTTCGCCTGGGCTTGGCCTGGTACTGGCGGGATAGTTGGCGCACGGTCTTGTTGCATCCTGTGGCAGTCATGGGCGTCGCCTTAATTACATTGAACTCTTGGCGTTGGAGCTTTTTGAAGAAAAATCAGTGGAAGGGCCGCGTTTATAGCTCATAGGTTTTAAGGGACAATGAACGCAGGATCACGAGGTACTATGGGCGGTTGGTGTGCACTTCAAGAAGGGGTCCTCCGGGTTACGGGGAAGGATAGTCGGGTCTTTTTGCATAATCTGCTCTCCTGCAATATCAAAGATTTGCAGGTTGGGCAGGTGATCCCAGGGGCCTATCTCAATGCCACAGGACGCCTTTTAGCCCCCCTATGGTGCTGGGGTTTGGCCCCAGAGGAATTTGCACTTCAGACACCCTTAGCTTGTCTTGAAAACCTGACTATGCGCCTTGAACGGTATATCTTCCGTGAAGAAGTTCAGATCAGCCTTGATCCAGGGAAACTCTGGCAGTTAGAAGGCCATGCCAGCCCCGACCCCCAACACTTTAATGCTGAACCTTGGGGCTTGATCGCCCAGCAGCACAGGACGGTATTGTGGAGCGGACAGGAGCCTGATTGGGCTGCTGAAGGTTATGTACCCTTGAGTTCAGCAGCCAGCGAACAAAAACGGATTTTACAGGGCATTCCCGCCTGGGGTAAGGAGTTAGACGAAACCTTGATCCCCTTGGGCTTGGGTCTGGATGGAGCTTTTGATCACAATAAAGGCTGCTATACCGGACAAGAAGTGATCTCGCGCTTAACTTTTGTCGGCCATGCACCCCACCAATTATGGGGCTTGAAACTCAAAGATTCATTAAGTGATCCCCCTTATTCTTTACAAAAAGATGGGGAGACCATAGGAATCGTAACAAGCTGTATCACTACCATAGAATATGGTCCCATTGCTTTAGCTAGGATCCGTTGGCAGAGAGCGATCCCCGGAATGCAGACAGAGATTGTCTTTGAAGATGAAAATGTATCAAAAGCTACTGTATGTACTTTGCCCTTTACAACCTTGGCACTGTAAGTAAAAACTCTTAGTAGGCAATAAATGTAATGAATTGTTGCTTGAACAGCGTCAAAATTCTCAATCTTGTATCGAGGATCACGGGAAACAGATGGGCTATCGTATAAGACACCACACCTTCTCCAGTCAGGCTCACCATGAATCACCCAACCCGCGTTAGTGTCAGGCCCGAAACCCGTAATCATCGGGGCTGCTTTGTAAATGATGAAACTTTTTTCTTGGTTGAAGAAACTTCAAGCGGTTGGGCACGAATCTGTGTTGATCAGGGCGGGGACGGTTATGACCGGTGCCATCTGGTCAATCCCGAAGACCTTGAAATCCTCAAAAGACAGGGCGTAATCGATTAAGGGCCCGTTGGGCAATCGTGCGATAGCGGACCTTGCCGTTGAAGAGTTCGCCCATACGTGCGGTACTCCCTGGACGCTTGATCCCCAGGTGGTACCCTAAGGTGGGCAAACGATAAAACACCTCTGCTAAGCGTTTTGCCCAAATTAGATCCTGGCCCCATTGTTCATGAACCGCTTGCGTGTAGGTGCTAAGTGCCCCGGTTTCTCCGGCTAGGGCGCGGTCTATGTATTGGGCTGCTAGGATTCCGGTATGTAGTGAGGGCCGGATTCCTTCGGCAGTAAAAGGATCAACGATCCCAGCGCTCTCGCCCACCAAGAGGGCGCAATGGGTATCAAGGGGGCTATCCCCTTGCCAAAGCAGCAGGGGATGACCGTGGATCACTGTGTTGGACAGATCTAAACCAAAACCTTGGGCATATTGGGCTAGGGGTTGCTTGAGGTTGATCTTTTGACGACCAAACGTACCTGCGCCAATGGAATGACCATCGACTTTGGGAAAATTCCAAAGATAACCAAATTGGATCAGTCCAAATTCAAAGTGGGCGGTAGTGGGCTGGGGCACGGGTGCCGCAACTTCGGCTTCAATGGCCCCGCCAATTAAAATTTTGCGGTCTAACCCCAACCAACGGGCCATCGGACCCTTGGCACCATCGGCGCCAATAAGATAGCTTCCGGTAAACGTAGCCTCGGATGTCTGTACTTGCCAGCCTTCACTTAAGGGAGTGATCCCCAGTACGTTTGTATCTGTGTGAACTTCAACGCCTTGTTTTTGCGCGTGTTGAACAATTAAGTGATCAAAAATTTCACGCCGCACCATCCACACAGGTTCCGTTAGCGCTTCAACTGGGTCCCCAAGATTATGGGTATAGCGGATCCGGTCCACCTTCGCCGAGATCCCAGGCTCAAAGTCAAAATCAAACCACTCTTGAACTACTGAGCCTACACCACCACCGCAGGGTTTATAGCGTGGTAAGGTCTCTTTCTCCAGGAGTAATACGCTCCTGCCCCGCTTAGCTAAGTGGTAGGCTGCCGCCGCTCCACTAGGCCCCGCACCCACAATGATGCAGTTGTAAATCAACACCACACCGACTACCTTCTTTGACAATAGCGCAGGTCAATGGCGTAGATTATTAAAATTTGGTGTAGTTCACACCAAAACAGTCAGGGCTTGGGGCACCATCCGAAACATTGCTGGGGTTTGACTGGTCATCTCGCCATCGGTAGTGATCCGGTAGGGACGCCGGGTATGAATTTCAATCTCCTGGCTAGCTAAAGTACGTAGCCACGGTCCTGGCTTCCCCTGGCTTAGGGCTGGAATCAGAAATGGCACCTGCCACCACTTTTTGGTCTCCAAACTGTAGCAATCGAGGCGCTGATCGTCGATGGCTGCATCGGGTGCGACCTGTAGCCCTCCGCCGTAAAAACAGCCATTGCCAATGGCAATTTGCAGGGTTTTGACCTTAATTACTTCTCCTCCGCTACGGATCTCAGCCCGAAAGGGACGGGCTTGGAGCAATACCTGAAAGGCGGTCAAACCATAGCTCAAGACGCCCCAACGCCGTTTAGCGCCATGACTCAACTTTTCGGTGATCTGGGTACTTAGGCCCAAACTAGCGACGTTAAAAAAATATTTGCCGTTGACCCACCCCAGATCAATGCGCCGCGTCTGGCCTTTTTGAAGAATTTGACAGGCTTCAGGAAGCGTCTTGGGGAGCCTCAAGGTCCGAGCCAGATCATTTGCTGTGCCCAAAGGCAAGATCATCAAGGGTAATTGGGTGGCAACCAAGCCTTCGGCGGCACGGTTGAGGGTGCCATCGCCCCCACCCACAATCACTAGATCTACCCGGTCTGCCCAGGTTCGGATCACCTCCGTCCAGGCTTGAGGAGCAGCATTGGGAACCTCGATCAGTTGAATCCCCGTCTCTTGGAGCAGTTGGGTCGCTTGGGCCGAAAATTCTTGACCCCGGCGGCTATGACGGTTGATCAGTAGGAGTGCCCGTTTTGCCATTAATTGTTTTTATGTAATACCCTCGCCTATC
>JANNOF010000390.1:0-1606 GCA_031398925.1 Gloeobacteraceae cyanobacterium SOY_34_metabat_371
GTATAATCTCGTTGACGCGGTGGATTCCGTAGTTGATATGCATAACTTCTATCAGCTCCTGCTCTTTGTTTATCCCCGATCTTATCGAAAACTCTTGCTCTTTCATCATACAGATCCGATATAACCGAATTAAATAATGGCGCAAATTTGATTGCCTTATCATAATCGGAAATAGCTCCCTTGTAATCACCCAGATCGGAGCGCATCCTTGCCCTGTAACTGTAAGAACCACTAGGATTAGCAGTGTAGTAAGTTGAGTTTTCAATAAAGTTGGGGTCAATCTTAAAAGCACTTTCTAGATCTACCCACCTTTCCCCTATTTTTGAGTCGCGCAAAAAATAAGCTTCGGCATAGTTAGGATTTATCTCGATTGCCTTTGTGAAGTTTCCCCGTGCCTCATCCCAGTTGCTTTTACCAGAGTACGGCATACAGGTGTGCGCCACCCCTCTCAGGAAATAAGCTTCCGCAGTAGGGCTAATATCGATAGCCTTTGTAAAATCATCATGTGCTTGCTGGCACCATTTAGCTGCTAGGGCTGCGTTATAGTTTTTTATCATATCCGTAGCCTTATTCAAATATATTTTCCCTCTCTCTAAATAAGCTGCATTATCATTAAAGTTATTCTGAGATTGTGCGATTTTTATGCCTTTAAAGGAACTCAGGCGATCACTTTGACTGTCAGCTTGCGAGATTGATGGGAAAGTGAGTAAGTCCTTGGAAATCCTAGAAACACTTTCGCCAGTTCCTGCGAATACCGGAGTCTGGCTTACAACTAGGACTATTCCTAGGGCTGTGAGTTGAGAGAGGAATTGCAGTTTCATCAGGGGAGTCTCCAAAAAGTGTTGGGCAGGGGAAGGTGGTGCATTGGCTGGCTTATAGTGCGGCCTAACGACTAAGCTCACCTGCAACGCCCTTTCCGGGCGGTGTCAGGTGAGCTTAGTCGTTAGGCTTATTCACTGTTTGATTCGTTAGTTTCGCAACCTTAAAATAGTTCATCAAGGATAGCAATTCTTAGAGCATTGGATCTATGAACTGTTTATTGTTGCTTTTGTAGCACGTTTATGGCATTTTTAATTTTATCTCTAAAAGGACAGAGCAAATCTTTACGATCTTTGCTCAATCCCCAGCTAGTTAAGGTTGCTACAGTAATTGGCTTACCATCGACAACTTCTTTGTTATCAACATATTTTTTAATGTCATTAAGGCAGGCCAACTGTTCATCCGCCTCAGCGCCCCTCCTGTGAGCTTCAGCACCCTTCTTTTTGTAATAATCAACCCGTTTTTGTTCAGCCTCACGAAAGAGCTCTATTTGCTCAGGTGTAAAACCTGGATTGCTGGGCGCTTCTTGCGCCTGAACACGAATTGGTGAAACTATTAAGGCACCCGAAGCAATGATGAGTGACAAAGTTGCTGGTAATTTTTTCCATTTTGAAGATTGTAAAACATTGCTCATTTCAGCCTCCTGACTACATGAAGGATTGCGGCCTAACGACCATGCTAAGGCGATGCTGCAGCACAAGTCGCTCGCCGAGGCCTTCCTCTCGGCCGGCAACGTCTCGGCCGCCATCGAGCAGCTCCACCTCGCCCAGCGCTCGAGCGACGGCAC
>JANNOF010000395.1:0-2676 GCA_031398925.1 Gloeobacteraceae cyanobacterium SOY_34_metabat_371
CCCGCAACACGGCGGCACAGTAGGAATCGACCCCCGAATCGTACTCCACGCTCACAATTATCCGCCCCTCGTGGGGCCACACTCCGAGCAAGTCACCCTGCTCATCGTCGAAGGCGACCAGCCACGCGCCCGACATCTGACCGATCTGGGTGAACGCGGCCCGGATGTTCGGCGACGACTCGAACAAGCGGCTCATGTCGGAGGTGGCGGCCGTGCCACAGAACAGCACAAACCGATCTCCGCAGCACAGTGAACTCCATACACAACCGATAGCCACACGTTCGGTGGCAGGATCTGATAACTGGTCGTTGTTACTAACGTACTCGGTTATCTGCTCGTCCGATGCGAACAGGAAGGACAGGCAGAGGTCCTGAGTCTCGTACCTGTAGCGCTGGGCGACTGCCATCAGCCCTTCGGGAGCATCGCGCACAGCGGATTGTAGGCGGTCGGCATCATCGGGCACAAGATGCGCGGCAAGTGACTCGACCAGCCGGACGACGGCATCGCGTGGCGCGATAATCTCATAGCTGTAGTCGATGCCCATCGAACCACCTTTGGCCTGCGCCGCCTAACAACCAAGCTCACATGCAACGCTCTTAGGCGGTGTCAGGTGGAGCGACTGGTTAGCTGCCGTGCAATTTTTTGTTGTACGCTTCCATTTCATCGAAAGCCTTTCGCATAGTAGGTGACATTTTATCGTATGCCCAGGCTCTCTTTCGCTTACCATCCTTGAAATTCAGATGTTCGAGAAAGGAGACATTGAGGGCGTTTTCAACATCAGGGGAACAATTTTGCCATATGCACATAAACACCTTAGTGATCTGCTCCCAAGAAACTACATCTTCAGAATCAATTGCATCTTGCGCCAATCTTGAGAAGACACCCATTTGGCAATGAAGCAAGCCATCTATGATCTCGTCGTGTAGCTCATCTGCAAGATTGGGAAATTTGGATTCAATTAGATTAATCGTTGCCTGATGATCATACATATTTCGATTGCAGCCTAACTAGTGATTAAACCGCACCGCATATCTCCAGAGGAAGGAGATCCAGAGCATTTGTAAGGATCTACACCACAGACACTCATGATCAACGCCTCATTAGTACATAGGGTTGCCCGGCGACAATTTTAGAAATTGAGAACAGGATTGCATTTGTCTTTACTCTGAGCGAAATCTAGCAACAGAGATCAGAGGGTGTCAACAGATCTAGATCTTATAGGTAGTAGAAATTTTAATAATTTAGGTGCCGTTTGGTCAGGGTAGATAGCAACCGAGATCAGCCCATGAATCAACCGCAACATGTAGCACTTACCCTTCACAATGAGGGTTTACTGTTTTATGATCCCCAGATCCAAACGTGGGTAACCCGTGAGGAATACCTGTCGGGGAATGTCCGTCAGAAGCTTCAGATCGCGCAATTGGAGTACAACAGCGGGGTATCCGACTTGGAACCTTGGATGCTTAGCACTTTGGATCAAAATATCCAAGCGCTGCAAGCAGTTCAGCCCTTGGCGGTGCTGCCCCCAGCTTCTCCAGAGATTAAGGCCCAGTGTGCCATTAGCTTGGGGGTGGATCTGGAGCAATTATCCCCAGCAGAGCGCTCCAAGTTGATGAACAACACGATTGAGGTTCGTCTGGGCATGACCTGGATCGCTCCGGTGGTGTACCAGCAGTTCATCAGTTATCTGCTCAATGTTCAGGTGAAGGTGAATTACATCGGGATCGCCAAGACTTGGACGGTGAGCGGTAAGGTCATTAAGTCTGACTACTGCACCCAGCGCCGGGATGCTTTGACCCTGCTTGAACATGGGCTGAATCAAAAAGATCCCTTGGTTTACGACACGACTGTGGATGATCAACGAGTGCTGAACGCCGCTGAGAGTGAAGCCGCCAGATCCTCACTGGGCCAGATCAAACAAGCATTTCGTGATTGGCTTTGGACCGATGGGGAACGGGCGGTTAGCCTCACCCAGGTCTACAACGAGCGCTTTAACAGTTGGCAGATCCGGCAATATAACGGCAGTCACTTGACCCTACCGGGCAGTAATCCAAGCATTCAACTCAAGCCCCACCAGAAAAATGGCGTGTGGCGCATCCTTCAAAATCAAGCGACGCTTTTGGCTTGGACCGTCGGTTCGGGTAAGACCTATGCCATGATCTGCGCGGCGATGGAGGCCCGGAGGCTAGGGCTGGCTTCTAAACCGATGATCGTGGTACTCAATTCAACCTTGCCGCAGATCTCCGCCGAGTTTCGCAAGCTCTATCCCTTGGCGAAGCTGCTTGTGGCGGATCAGGAGAGCTTTAGTAAGGATCAGCGCCGGGTCTTTTTATGCCAGATCGCTACTGGGGATTGGGATTGCATTATCCTCACCCATACGCAGTTTTTCTCTATTCCGCTCTCTACTGAAGCTGAACTCGCCCACTTGCACCAGGAGAAGACCCAGATTGTGGATCTCTTGAAAGGCAGCGATGATCCCGCCAGCACCAAGGCATTAGAGTCCGCCAAGATACACCTAGAGAACCGGATCTTGACGGTGACGCAATCCAAGCGCAAGGACGGGGTGATCACTTGGGAGCAACTTGTGGTCAAGATGTTGATCCTCGTTGAGTCCCAGGCATTCAAAAATTTGCGCTACTACACCCGCCAGCGCGGGATCGCCGGGATGCACAACAC
>JANNOF010000019.1:0-6474 GCA_031398925.1 Gloeobacteraceae cyanobacterium SOY_34_metabat_371
GGCTGCCGAACAGGACCGCGCGCGCTGCTCGACATCGAGGACAAGGACTACGTTCCGATCATCCGCAACCCGAAGACGACCAACGCCGACACGGAGGCGGTCTTCTATACCTGGATCAAGTTGGGGGTCTGGTTCTAAAATCGCCTGGGCTAAGCGCTTTTGAGGCTGTTGGAGATCGACCACAAAAGATCCGGGTGCAAATTCGCGGGCGACACTCCCTGATCCGCCGTAGTCTTGGACCGTAGCCCGAAAGGATTCTTGGGTCCGGCCCACTTCGATGCCTAAACGTACTAGGGCCTTAACGACCCCTGCGGTTTTTTCAGGGTCTTTATTGGTCAAGATCTCGCGCCGCAGATTACCCTGATTGGCCTGCTCTAGCCCAGTTTTAAAAAAGGCATAGTAATCCTTGAGTCGGGCTTCGCGGTTGGCTTGGGCGGTCTCTAACGTAGCTAGGGCAGCCACATAATGCTTGGCGATCCCCTGTCTAAAGGTAAGTAAGGAGTCGTCTTCGCGGCGGATCACCAGGGATCTTGGACCACCCCCATCGGTTTCATAGGTCATGCCCGTGGCCCCATTTAGGGAAGACCAACTATCCATATAGCCCGCATAGTGCAGATCAAAAATATCCCGCACATAGTATTCCCAACCATAGCGATCAAAGGCTTGGGCATTGGCTTTGCCAAACCGATCATTCCAAAATAGCGTTTGTTTGAGGACTAAATTTTTATTAACCGGCTCCGCTGCGGGGGGAAAGAAATAACTTTTGACCTGTCCATGAAAATCTGCAAAAACCTGGGGCCGCCACCGCAATAATTCACGGGCTATGGCGTGATTTTCGGGCTGGGTCAAGGCCAACATATCCCGATTCATATCAAAACGGTAATGGTTGCCCCGACCATAGACTTGATAGGGTTCCTCATGTTCTAGACTAAAAGGCTCAGGATCCCCCATAGCCACTGAGTTTTCCCAAACCGCAAAACGCTCGTGTCCATCGGGGTTGTGCATCACATTGATCACCACCACCACATCCTTGAGTATCTTGAGGGTCTGGGGGTCTTGGGAGGCGGCCAATTGATAAACCACCTGCTGGACTGTTTCGTAGCTAGCGGATTCATTGCCGTGGATCCCGAAGTTTAACCAAACCACCGCCGGGGTCACCCGGCTGATTTGGGTGGCTTGCTCAAGGGTTGTTTTGCGTGGATCGGCAAGGCGGGCTAAATTCGCTTGGATCTCAGGAATTCGGGCCAAATTTTCGGGGGCCGAAATGACGGCTAGATACAGCCCGCGCCGTTCCCAGGTTTGACCAATGGGGAGTACTTTAACCCGGTCTGAAGTTTCTGCAATTTTTTGAACAACCTGGAGTACTTGGGCATGGGGGGTCTGAAATTGACCCGGTTCATAGCCCGTTATTTGACTAGGGTTGGGCACTTCAGCACGATAGGGCCCTTGCTGATAAAAATCAAAGTTTTGTGCATTTACGGGTCCCATAGCTCCTACCAAAACGGCCAATAGCCATCCCCAACGATTCATTCCCTTCTCCAAAGTAGAAGAATCCTAGCGCAAAGGGGTACCGGAGATTTTTTTTCCTATAGGAAAGTGGCTATGGGGCCAAAACTTGCAATGCTATCTCTAAACGGCTGATCACCGTCAAAAGGTGTGGGATTAAGTCTTGCCCCATCGGCACAAAAGTCACCCAATCTTGCACGGGTGGGGCGACTAGACCTGTTAGTACTAAATGGGTACAGGCATGGGTCAGCATGAGGTTGATCCCCATATGTTCGCCACTGCCGCGAAAATCCGTACGTAAACCCACAATCGGGATTTCTTTAGTCCAGGCATAGCCCATTTCAAAGCAACTTCCTGAATCCGCATCAGGGCCATCGAGGACTACGACCATCAGCCCACATCCTTCTAAGCCCCGGATACAGGTCTCAAACAATTGCACCGGATCGGTGATCCCACTACATTCTTCTTGGGGCAAATATACCCGATACCCTGCGGCCCGCAGACTTTGGGTCAACAGGGCATTAAAGGCAATTTCGGCTTGGGTAAAGAGGGGTCCTGCTAAATAAATCCATTTCACGCGCGCACTCCCGGATCGACTAAAAGATTACGACTCCGGGCGGCACTAACCGCTAAACGGTCGCAGCGCTCATTTTCAGGGTGTCCACTATGGCCCCGGACCCATTGAAAAGAGACTTTGTGCTGTTTGCACAGATCGAGCAAGCGTTGCCAAAGGTCTACATTAAGGGCTGGGGCCTTATCGCTTTTGATCCAGCCGTTGGCTTGCCATTTTTTGGCCCAGCCCTTAGTAATGCCGTTGATGACGTATTGGGAATCTGAGTAAACCATGACGGTGCTAGGGGCGGCTAGCAACTCTAAGCCCCGGATCACCGCTAGGAGTTCCATGCGGTTATTGGTGGTATGGCGATACCCCTGAGCATCGGTACGCTCGCCCTCTGGTTCCTTGAGGATCAAGCCATAGCCGCCGGGACCAGGATTACCCGTACAGGCGCCATCGGTAAAAAGTTGGATCGGAGTCGTCATAGCCGTGGATTTTAGCACTGATCTTGATCCCTTGGCTGTGCTTTGCCCTGAGACTGCCGGAGAACCCTAAGTTCAAAGCCAACCTCCGCCTGGGGGAACACCTGTCTTCCCTCCTCCCAAGGGCTGTTACTCTTGATTTGTGTAGCCAGAGAGCATGGGGTAAAACTAGCTAACTATCCGAATTTGATCTGACTTAATCTTTTTGTAAATTCCCAGGATTAGATCAAGCAAGCTAAAGTTAATCAAGCCCTCAAGGGTGGCTAGAAAAGGAGAAAAAAGTGATGGTTCATACCAATCAAGTTCTAATTTTATTTGCCCATCCGGCCCTAGAAAAGTCGCGCATTAATCGGCGGTTGATCCAGGCGGTTCAAGGCTTGGATTCTGTCACGATCCACGATCTCTATGAGGTTTACCCCAACTTTCATATCAATATCAAGGCAGAGCAAAAATTACTCCAAGCCCACGATGTAATCGTATTTCAGCATCCCTTTCATTGGTATAGCAGTCCGGCCCTTTTAAAAGAATGGCAAGATACGGTTTTAGAATACGGCTTCGCCTATGGGCATGAGGGCATAGCCCTACGGGGCAAGAAATTTTTGAGTGCCATTTCAACGGGGGGCACTGCCGAAGCCTATGGGCGTGAGGGACACAACTATTTTACAGTACGGGAGTTGCTTGCTCCCTTTGAGCAAACGGCGCGGCTCTGCGGTATGGAGTATCTCCCGCCTTTTGTGATCCAAGGGACCCATCAATTGGATAAGCAAGCGATCATCCGTCACACAGACCACTATCGTCAGGTGATCTTGGCCCTACGCGATAACAACCTTAATTGGGATCAATTGGGACAGGTTTCCTACCTCAACCACAGCTTAGTTCCTATGCAACAGGAGACCGCCCACCATGCATGAAACAGACTTTTTCTTTCAAGCCTTTATTTATCTGTTGGCGGCGGTGCTAGCGGTTCCCGTGGCGAAGCGTTTGGGCCTAGGATCGGTCCTGGGTTACCTGTTTGCTGGGGTTGTGATCGGTCCTTTTGGCCTGCATCTGGTGGGTCAAGAAGGCGAAGATGTGATGCACTTTGCGGAATTTGGCGTCGTGATGATGCTTTTTTTAGTTGGCCTAGAACTGCAACCTTCCCTACTTTGGCGCTTGCGGGTGCCGATCTTAGGCTTAGGCGGTTTACAGGTGGTGGGCACTGCCCTAGCCGGTGGGGCAATTGGCCTGATCTTTGGCCTCTCATGGCAAATGGCCTTGGCTACGGGCTTGATCCTAGCCATGTCTTCGACGGCGATTGTGATCCAAACCCTCAAGGAAAAAGGCTTACTTAAGACCAGTGCTGGACAAGCTTCCTTTTCAGTCTTGCTCTTTCAAGATATTGCCGTGATCCCGATTTTGGCCCTATTGCCCCTTTTAGCCCTGAGTAAAAATGTTGCCGTAACCCCAGAAGCCCCCGGTATCCTGCCTTGGCAACAGACCCTATTGGTGATCTGTTTACTCGGAGGGATCGTTTTGGCAGGACGTTTTTTAATGCGGCCTATCTTCCGTTTGATCGCAGCCACCGAGTTACGCGAAGTTTTTACGGCCTCGGCCTTACTGTTGGTCGTTGGGGTTGCCCAAGCAGTACAAGCTGTGGGCCTTTCCCCTGCTTTGGGAACGTTTATCGCCGGGGTCGTCTTGGCGGAGAGTGAATACCGCCATGAATTAGAAAGTGATATTGAGCCTTTCAAAGGCTTACTTTTGGGCTTATTTTTTATTGCCGTGGGCGCTGGGATCAATTTTGATCTACTTTTTAAGCAACCGCTTTTGATCCTAGGCTTGATGTTAGGTTTAGTTATAGTTAAATTCCTCGTCCTAATGGTACTAGGGAAAATTTTTAAATTAGAACTAGAGCAAAATTTCTTGTTTGCTTTTGCCTTAGCTCAAGGGGGTGAATTTGCCTTTGTACTCTTTTCCTTTGCCACCCAAAATAAGATCTTACCCCCCGCTATTGCTGATCCTTTAGTGGTCGTAGTTGCCCTTTCGATGGTGATCACCCCGCTCTTGATGATCATTTATGAACGTATTGTTCAACCCCGCTTTATGACAGTAGTGATTGACGACGAAGCCGACGAAATTGATGATAACGAGAACCCGGTGATCATTGCTGGTTTTGGACGGTTTGGACAGATCATTGGGCGTTTGTTGATGGCCAATGGCTGTTCTATAACGGTCTTAGAAAAAGACTCGGGTCAGATCGATATGCTCCGCCGCTTTGGATTCAAATTGTTTTATGGCGATGCTTCGCGTTTAGATTTACTCCATGCCGCTGGCGCAGCGCAGGCCAAGTTATTGGTGATCGCCATTGATGATCAAGAGAAATCCCTAGAGATCGTAGATCTGGTTCATAAACATTTTCCACACCTCAAGATCTTGGCACGGGCGATTGACCGTCGCCATGCCTACGAATTGATCCGCCGCAAAGTAGATGTGATCGAGCGTGAAACGTTTGCGGCCTCTTTAGATATGGGGGTAGAAGCTTTGAAACTCTTAGGTATGCGATCCTTTCGAGCCCAACGCATTGCTGCCACCTTTCGCGCTAGTGATGAACATCTCTTACGAGAAATGGCCGAGATCGAAGAGGATGAGCAGTTAGTGGCGCGGTCTCGGCAAAATCGTGAAGAACTAGAAAGAGTTTTACGGGCCGATGACAAGGAATTAGTCCATGACATTGACCGCGCTTGGGATGTGTCTAGCCTTGTGAAAGAATAAGGCGCTGGTAAATTTGACATTGGTGGCAGTTTCACTTAAGAAATTTTGCTGGCTGAGCGTAGCCGAAGCCAGCTAAGAGGTGATCAGGTGGAGCGATGGGTTAGACTTTGATCCGTATCGCGCGAAATGAACTATCATCACCTTGATGAAAATATATTCTGCCAGTCAATACATCATTTTCATACATAAATTCTCCGTGCCCGTGGGCTGGATCACATTCATCATTACCTTCCCAGGAAAAAATATATTTATCTTGCTTCTTTTTTATATCCATTTGACCGTCTACACAGATAAAATGAAAACTTCCATTGCTGCCATCTATTTGAAAATATCCCATCTCTGTTGAGTCTATAGTTGCCTTGTCCCATAATTCCATTTCTACTATTTCGTATTTTCCATCAATATTCATGCAGGATTTCCTTTTATTCCAACATTTGAGTTAAGTGAGGATCGACGGCTTAAGTGAGGGGTTAGATCGATGCTAATTATGAGACTTTTGCGGCCGTTCTCATTACATCTGACATGACGCCATAAACAGCGATCCAGGCATCTCTTGTCTTGGGTGTAAACTCTTCACCTAGCCCCTGTTGAAGCGTCTTGATCAGAGCTGTACCGACAGTTTCATAGTGATCGGATTGCACTCCATAGGAACCATGTCGTTTACCCAGGTTTTGAAGAATGGGTACCAAGGTATCGAGATCATCTAACTTTGAAACTGCTGCGGTGATCATATTCATTAGCTGCCGCGCTTGGTTCTCCATATCGCCCTTGAACAAGGGCTTGAGGCTTGGATCTTCTATAAAAAGGTTATCGTAAAACAGTTTTCCGGCTACTTCACCCATCGGTAACACCTTGCTCCAGGATTCCTGAACCGTACTTGTGACTTCTTGATTCATTGTGGACTTCCTTTGGATGGAGGGGTTTAAACCGAAGAAAAATTTGCTCTTGGGCTACTTTAGCCAAAGAGAATTAGCGGTGTCAACAGAATTTTTGGTGCGCGCGAAAGATACACCGCACAAGCACCAAACGACACTTTGGACCTCTTGCACGAATACGGCAGGGCAAGCGTAACAGCCCTTGGGAGGTGGAAAGGTTTTCCCCTCCCAAACCCCCCCTCCGCGTCAGGGAGCTTGCAGCCCCCGACACCCCCTACAAGGCAAAGCGGTCGAAAGGATCGCG
>JANNOF010000038.1:0-2546 GCA_031398925.1 Gloeobacteraceae cyanobacterium SOY_34_metabat_371
GGATGCTGGGTAAAAACATACTTCAGTAGCGTCAAACCGGGCTGGGCGGATTGCTCACCACTGGTTTGCCCGTAGAGTAAATCGGTTATCAACAGATCCGGCTGGGCCGCCTCTAGTTTTTGCTGGGCCTTGAGGGGGTCAGCAATAATATCGCATCGGGCTTGAACATCAATTTTTTGAAGCCATTCACAATTATTCTTGGCCATTTCGGGATGATCTTCTACCACCCAAAAGGTCAGGGTACTACCCATAGACGCTCTATCTCAGTGATCTGTATTATAAGCTAACGACAGTTAGGGTGCGCTATGGGTAAATCCTTGTTTCAACATCTCCCCGAGCAGTTTTGGGGAACCTTAAAAGAAACAACTTTTAATTCCGGTCAGATCATCTGTGAAGAAGGGGATCCGGGCCAAGAAATGTATATCATTTTGTCCGGCAGCGTTTTGGTTTGTAAACAGGTAGAGGGCCAAATTGATACGGTCGTAGCCCGCTTTGGACCGGGGGATTGCTTTGGAGAATTTGCTCTTTTTGATCAATCCCCCCGCTCCGCCACGGTCCAAGCGGAAGAAGTGACCCAGCTTTTGGTTTTTAGCCGCCATGATTTAGAGCTTCTGATCGAAACAGCCCCCCAAATGGCTGCCCAGTTCATGCTCGTCTTGATGGATGAACTGTCTGAACGGCTCCGCAATACCAACGAACAGCTCTCCCAATCGATCCGCTGGGGACTCCAAGCTCGGGGCTACGATTTAGCATCCGAACAAGGATTGAACTAGGGTTCTCCGGTATTCTGCCACCTAAGGTTAAGGAATCTTCGCTACCTGCCCCCAACTTCCTATAGGATCAAAGTACGCCAGCACCAAGCGGGCCACAACGCAGGAGTTAGGGTCCCCATGACCGAACAGCCCGAAAAGCCCAGGGAAGCCTGTGGTGTCTTTGGTGTTTACAGCGCAAATAACTGTGACGTTGCTCGAATGACCTATTTTGGTCTATTCGCCCTCCAACACCGGGGGCAAGAGTCCGCCGGGATCGTGACCTACGAACGGACGCCTACGGGGACTATGGTTCATGAGCACCGCCGTTTGGGTTTAGTGGCTCAAATTTTTAATGACGAAGCGATCATTGCGCGCCTCGTGGGTCACATGGCTGTGGGCCATAATCGGTACTCCACTACGGGATCAAATAGAAGTAATAATGTCCAGCCGATCTTAGCTGAAACGAATTTGGGCATGGTATCTCTGGCCCACAATGGCAATTTGGTCAATGCCGATATTTTACGCAAAGAACTAGAGGCCCAACAGCGGCCCCTTTTGGGCACCAGTGACTCCGAAGAGATCGCCCAAGCCATTGCCGAAGCCGTAGCCTCTGGATTGGGCTGGGTTGAGGCGGTAATTCAAGCGGTCCATCGCTGTGAAGGGGCTTTTTCTCTGGTGATTGGTACGCCCGAGGGCTTGATCGGCGTACGGGACCGGCACGGGGTCCGGCCTTTGGTCTTGGGCAACGTTGACGGCGTGCACATCTTGGCAAGCGAAACCTGTGCCCTTAATATTTTGGATGCGGATTTTGTGCGCGAGATCCAACCCGGTGAATTGATCAAAATTGATGACACCGGGATCACGTCTTGGCAGTGGACGGTGCCAACCTCTAAACTTTGTGTGTTTGAAATGATCTACTTTGCCCGCCCGGATTCGTTGGTCCACGGGGAAAGTCTCTACAGTTACCGCACCCGGCTCGGTGAAGTTTTGGCCCAGGAATGCCCGGTCGTGGCAGATATTGTGATCGGCGTGCCGGATTCGGGAATTCCCGCCGCCATTGGCTATTCGCGCACTGCCAATATTCCCTACGCCCACGGCTTGATCAAAAACCGCTATGTGGCGCGGACTTTTATTCAGCCCACCCAAAAAATGCGCGAAGAAGGGCTGAAGATGAAACTCAACGCCCTCCCGGATATTCTCCGGGGCAAGCGCGTGATCATGGTGGATGACTCCATTGTCCGGGGCACTACCAGCCAAAAGATCGTCAAAGCGCTACGGGCCGCAGGGGCAACCGAGGTCCATATGCGGGTCTCCTCACCCCCGGTCACCCATCCTTGTTTTTATGGCATCGATACCGACTCTCAGGATCAGTTAATCGCAGCGCGCAAAACAGTCCCGGAAATTGCGCAGCATTTAGGGGTTGATTCCTTGGCCTATTTAAGTTGGGATGGGATGCTCACCGCCACAGGCCGTAAACGCGAGATGTTTTGCTCCGCTTGTTTTACGGGAGACTACCCCATTCCCATTACCTCTGGGATCCAGCGATCTAAATTGATGCTGGAGTATGTGAAAGAGACTGCCCCTGCCTGATGCCCTCACGGCGAGCCCAGTATCGACCTATGATGAAGATCAGAAAGAACCTAAAAAGATTTGCTCATGCCTCTTGATCGCCAAGCCGTCCTCAAGGCCCTCCAGCCTGTACAAGACCCCGAACTCCATCGCTCCCTCGTCGATCTCAACATGATCCGCAATATAGAGATCGCCGGGGATACCGTACGGTTTACTTTGGTTTTG
>JANNOF010000083.1:0-1659 GCA_031398925.1 Gloeobacteraceae cyanobacterium SOY_34_metabat_371
ATGATTTGATCTTGCTCTAAAGGAGCTTCAATGTCTGGTTTCAGTTAGTTTTAGTTTACTTAAATTAACAACTCGGCTCAGGAAATTCAGATTTTCCACCAAAGAATCTGCTGCAAAGCCTCCTTCCCTTCGCCTTGCTGAGAGGGTGTAGGCAAGCCCCCAAAAGAGACTTTGACTTGGCTAGTAGAGTTCGTCATTCAATTATTCTCTCTGCAACGGGTACTCTTCCTGGTGAAGAGAGGCAAGTTTTATCTGGGTTTTCTTGTCTCATGCTGAGGCTGTCTGGAAGCTGTAGGGTCACGCTGCTTTATTGAGGAATTAGTTTAATGTCACGGGATGCACTTGTTGTCGGAGTTAATACATATCAGTATTTGTCTGGCTTACAAGCTCCGGCTCACGATGCAGAGGCGATCGCCCAACGGCTGCAATCTCACGGCGAGTTTCGGGTGCATCGACTGCCAGAAATCATCAACTCAGGTCAGCCCCAGGTCGGGGTGAAAACGCCAGTTACTCTGCGCGACCTGGAAACTGCGCTAGTCAATTTGTTTAAGCCAAAAGGCAGCAATGTTCCCCAAACAGCGCTGTTTTATTTTTCGGGGCACGGCATTCAGCGAGAAACCGGAATTCAAGAAGGCTATTTAGCACCGAGCGATTCTAACCCTGATGTGGGGTTCTACGGCTTGTCCTTGTTTTGGCTGCGACGGCTGCTGCAAGAAAGTCCGGTGCGACAGCGAATTGTTCTACTGGATTGCTGTCACAGTGGCGAATTTCTCAACTTTTTAGAAGCTGATCCCGGTGCCCGTCCCGGTACAGATAGGCTGTTGATGGCGGCATCAAGAGAATATGAGGCGGCTTATGAATCGCTCGACAGCCCCTACAGCATCTTTACGCAGGCGCTTTTGACGGGATTAGATCCCCAGCGCACTGAAACCGGAATCGTTACCAATCATTCGCTAACAGCCTGGGTGAATGATGCGCTGAAGGGAGAATTGCAGCAGCCGCTGTTTGAGAACTCAGGCAGCGAGATTATTTTGACGCGAGGTGTGGGGACATCGACCGCTCAAAAACTGGTTAAGTCAACGGACATCTGCCCCTATCGCGGACTAGAGTTTTTTGATGAAGCTCACGCCAAGTATTTTTTTGGGCGGGAAGATTTGACCGACCAGCTTCTGGATGAGCTGAGACGAGGGCGGTTTGTGGCAGTTGTCGGCGCATCGGGCAGCGGTAAGTCTTCTCTGATCAGAGCAGGTCTAATTTGGGAACTGCGGCAGGGGCAAAAGTTTTCGGGGAGCGATCGCTGGCGAATTAAGCTGGTCACCCCAACTCACCGTCCGCTCAAAAGTCTGGCATCGGCTTTTGTCAACCTGAATGTCTCTGATCTGGAGCGAGCAGAACAGTTGCGACGGGCGGAGGTGTTTTTGCAAGACGGCGGGGCAGGGCTGGCTCAATTGGTGCAGGCAAGTTTGTTGTCAGATGGGAGGGAAGAGGAGGGCGATCGCCCCTCATCCACTTCCGAACGGCCGCATCTGCTATTAGTCATCGACCAGTTTGAAGAAGTCTTCACTCTCAGCCACGGAACGCAGGCAGAGCAAGAACGCCATCAGTTCTTTCAGTGTCTTATCGAAGCCCTGCAAGCGGCGGGTGACTGCCTCAGCATCG
>JANNOF010000089.1:0-2041 GCA_031398925.1 Gloeobacteraceae cyanobacterium SOY_34_metabat_371
CCGTGAATAAGGACGACTTCACGCATTTGACGCCCGCCCAGCCGCCGGCGAGCGATATGCCCATCCGCGACTGGCCCGCGCCGCCGACGGTCGATAGCCGCGTGTCCGTCGAGCGGCAGGAATCGTCCACGAATTCCACCGCCGCCGCCGCCGCCAGCGCCGGCGACGTCGATCTCGCCCCCGCCAGCCGGGTCCACGCACCGGTGCCGCCGCGCAATGGAACCGGTGGCGGTCCGACAGTAAACGAAGCCGGATCCGATCAATTGCTGGCCGCGATGTGGCAAAGGTTTGGCGGCACAACGCTCTACGACCAGGCCAAATCGGTGCTGGCGATCTTCGGCGTTTTGGCGATCGCCGTGCAGTTCTGGCGGTTCAATAGCCGCCGCGAGCGCGATCGGGATGAGGAAGAGTAGGGAACGCCCTCGGTGGCGTTCCGGACTGGCGGGATAAGACCCGCTTAGCCCCATCGTCCACGACGGGAAATGCCATATCCAATTCTTCCCTTGCGGCCGCGCCGCGTGGACGCGGCGGCTAAGCATCCTTGCGGGACGCCTGCCCCACATGCCCGACATAAATCGCCTTGCTATCCCCCGGCGCGTAGAAATCCTCCAACACTGCCTCCAATCGATATCCGCACCGCTCGTAAAAGCCACGCGTGGCCGCGTAGTCGGCCCGGTGCGAAGTCTCGATGTAGATCCGCCGTCCACCGGCTTTCGCCACGTGCCGCTGCACTTCGTCGAGCAACAGCCGCCCGATTCCATTTCCGTGCAGCGCCGGGGTGACGGCAATCCAGAACAGATCCCAACTTCCGACGGTGAGCGAGTTCGGACCAAAACACGCATAGCCGACGACTTCGCCGGCTTGCTCGGCCAAAACGAATTCGTAGCCCGACGGCGGTCCTTTCGCCAGCCGCGTTTCGACCAGTTCCACCGCCACGTCAATCTCGCCGGGGCGGAAGAGGCCGGTGGCAGCAACAATCTGCCGCACTGCCTGGGCGTCGCTCGGGAGAACTTCGGTGCGCAGCTTCGGTGTCGTTGCAGTGCGTTTGCCTTTGGACGGCTTCGTGGGTGAAGCTGCGGCCGGCTTTGTCTTCGCGGCGATTTTCAAAGGTTGAATCACGGGGGCGGGAGACTCGTCGCGCCGCAGCGCATCTTCCAGAATCCATTGCACGGCCGATTCGAGCGGCACGTTGGCTTTGGCTAAGGCGGCGGCAAAACCGGCGTCGGGCGAGAGGCACGGATTCGCGTTGACCTCCAGAATCCATGGCCTCCCTTTCGCATCGACGCGGAAATCGACCCGCGCGTGGCCCCGCAGGTCGAACAGCTCCCAGCATTGCATCGCCAGGCCGCGAAGCGTATCGAGCAGCGGCCCGTCGCTGGCGGGAAAATCGAACTTGCGGGGCGTGTGAATGAACTCGAACGTCCCTTCGTCCCATTTGGCCGCGTAGCCGACAATTCGCGGTTTGCCGGCGGGAAAGGCCGAGAAGTCGATCTCGGCCGGCGGCAGGACGTGCGGCGATTGGCCGCCGGCGAGCAGCGACAAGTTGAATTCGCGCCCTTCGACAAATTGCTCGGCGAAGCACTGCCGCCCCAGTTGCCGCGAGCGGGATTCGATCTGGGCCGACACGGTACTGCCGTCTCCGGTGCGAATGATCGCGTGATCGTCGAGTCCGATGGAGGCGTGTTCCCAGACGGCTTTGATGATGTAGGGCGGCGCAAGCGCAGCGGAATCACCGAACGTGGCCCAGTCGGGCGTGGGCAGGCCGGCTGCTCGCAGGCGGCCCTTTGCCGCCGGCTTGTTGTTGGTGAGGTGCAGGGCCGACGAATGCGTGCCGGTGTAGGGCAAGTCCAAATCGTCGAGCAACACCGCCGCCAGGTGCGCCAGCCGGTCCGATCCGCCCAGCGATTCGACGAGGTTGAAGACAACGGCCGGCCGATCGGCCGTGAGCGTCTCCTCGATCGATTCCAGATTCAGCGTACATGCGACTCGCCGCGGCGCGTGGCCGAGCTTGCGCAGAGCCTCTTCGACCGCCTGGACCTGC
>JANNOF010000113.1:0-23722 GCA_031398925.1 Gloeobacteraceae cyanobacterium SOY_34_metabat_371
GTGTTGGAGAAGCTGCCTTTATCGGTACGGACCCGGTCTTTGTTAACAGTAACCGAGCGTCCATTTTTGCCGGTTGTGGTACGGGTGCGTTCACGAGCACTTGCTGCGTCTACTGCTGTCAGAGCAAACACCAGAGCAGTGACGGTAACCAAAATTTTGTTCATCTTCATGGGTTTTGCCTCATTGTCTTGACTGTAACTAGGACGCGGTTTCTAAAAATAGGGTTCAGATTTTTGAAAAATATTTTTATCTGGCGCTAATTACTTAAGGCCTATTTCCTTAGACATAGACTTAACAGCATCTAGAAATAAGTTAAAACAGTTCTAGATTGGCAAATTCAGGCGAAGCGCCATGACTATGCGCGGCTTCACCGCAGGTACGCGGGGTCGGAAAGATCTTGCCAGGATTAGCGCGATGCTCAGGATCAAAGGCTTTACGAACGTATTGCATGGTTTCTAAATCGGCGGGGCTAAACATTTCGGGCATATAACACCGTTTGTCCGCCCCGATCCCGTGTTCTCCTGAAATACTACCCCCGACCGCGACACATAGTTTGAGGATGGCCCCGCCCAAGCGTTCTACGTGTTCTAAGGCCCCAGGATTGGCATCGTCATAGAGGATCAACGGATGCAAGTTACCATCTCCAGCATGGAACACATTGGCCACGGGATAGCCGTATTCTTGGCTGAGGCGGGCAATTTCTCTGAGCACAAAGGGCAAGGTACTGCGCGGGATCACCCCATCTTGGACATAGTAGTTGGGACTGAGTTTGCCCATGGCAGCAAAGGCGGCTTTGCGGCCCTTCCAGAGCCTAAGGCGTTGTTCAGGATCGGTGGCAATGAGGACATTGCGCGCGCCATTTTGTTTGCATATGGCCTGGACCTGCTGCACCATCGCCGCTACTTCTAAAGCACTGCCATCTAGTTCGATCAGCAGGATCGCTCCAGCATCGCGGGGATAGCAGCCTGTTTTGACCACATCTTCGACGGCATTGATACTGAGGTTGTCCATGATCTCCATGCCGCCCGGTATGATCCCACGGGCGATCACATCCGAGACCGTGATTCCGGCTGCTTCGACCCCGGCAAAATCCGCCAGTAAGACGTGGACTTGCTCTGGAGCCTTAAGCACCCGCAGGGTAATTTCCGTCACGATGCCTAGGGTTCCTTCGGAGCCGACAAAAACTCCTGTCAGATCATAGCCAGGTTGATCAGGCACTTTGCCCCCTAAGTCCACGACACAGCCATCGGGCAGGACGACTTTTAGCCCCAGCACATGATTGGTAGTCACGCCATATTTTAAACAGTGCACCCCACCGGAATTTTCGGCTACGTTGCCCCCAATGGTGCAGACGCTTTGGCTGGAAGGATCGGGAGCATAGTAAAACCCTTCATCACTAATCGCTTGGGTAATCCAGGTATTGACGACTCCGGGCTGGACTACAACCCGCTGATTGTCGAGATCAATGTCTAAGATTTGGCGCATCAGAGCAGTCGAAACCAATACTGCGCCTTCGATCGGCAATGCACCCCCCGAAAGCCCTGTTCCGGCCCCTCTAGGTACAAAAGCTAAACCGTAGTGTTGACAGATCTTTAGGCTGGCACTGACTTCAGCCGTAGTACGGGGTAGGACCACCAGGGCGGGTTTTTGCCGATAGCTGGTCAGACCATCACATTCATAGACCAGGAGTTCTTCGGGGCGGTGGATCACGCGCTTGCTATCTAAGGCTGCGGTAAATTCCTTAATGATCTGGGGCCAAGGAACTGCGGGCTGAGCGGTCATGACGTTGGAGGATACTGTGCTCATTATAGAGAACCCTCCGTAATCAGTTCTTCATTGATCAAGGCCACACGGTGCCAAGTACCCCGCTGATCGTAGCCACGCAGGAGCCGTAGGCGCTGGGTGGGGCTAAGCCACCAAAAGATCTCAATCTCAAAGGATTTTTTGCTCCCTGTGATCGGGAGTTGGGCGGGACTCCGGGCCATTAAACCCTCAGCAAAAACCCAATAACGGTCTGATCCGAGGTGTACACCAGAGGCGGTTAGGGTCCCTTGCTGTTCCGTAACCTGGGCTCCAAGGTGCGATACCCGACGCACCTGATGATCAGTACCCGTCCACAGATCCTGGGTTTGAGCGACTTCAGGCTCCGGCCAATCAGGGGTCAAGATTTGAGCCGTGCCGTGCCACGCTCCTAGGAGTTGTACAGGGATTGGATCGAGCAGCGGCCCATGGCGGGCTTCGCAGATCGTGGTAAATGAAGTTGGTTGACCTTGGGGATCAAAAAGCTGAACGATTCTAGCCTTGCGGTCGTGCCAGAGAAAGCCCTGCTCCGTGGCAAAGGCACTAAAGGGGGCCAGTTGGACCCGTCCATTGGAAAAAGATCCCGCTTCAAAAAAACGTAATCCCGTAGCAAAACTTTGATATTCCCAGCTTTGCGGGGCACTACCGTCATAGGAGTTGGTCTGCCGGATCAGACCCGGTTCCGGTTCTTCAAAGGTGATTAAGCTCTTTTTGATGCTGAGGCAGACCAAATCGGGAGTGTACTGCCTAAATAGGCCGTTCCATTGCCCCCGGTGTAGGGCTAGACACTGACTTTGGGTATTCATGGCAGCTTATGGTATTCGTACGCCCCAGCGCGCGACCCCCAGACTTGGGCGTTGGTGGTGCGGTCAAAGCCTCGGTCAAGGGTAAAAAAAGTATGCTCCGTCAGATCAAAACTGATCTGAATATAACTGGTGCTTTCTGGGTTAAGCAGACAGCTCGTGCTTCCGGGCATGACGCCGTGAATCCTTGGGCCCTGATCCTGTAGATCCATTAAGCATCCAGGCAGCAGGATCAGATCCGCCAAGGTTAATTGGGCTAAACGGTCGGGCACCCGCGCTGATCCGGCCCAAGCGGCTTGGTCTAAAAGGCGATAATTTTCTAATACCACTGCGCCCTCATGTTCGACTAAATGTAATACCCGTGATCGGTAGGGGGACTGGGGTGAATGATCCGCCACCTGTTCGGTAAAAAAGCCTAAACCCTCCCTAAAAAGATCAGGTAGGGCCACATACCAAAGCGTAACGGGGATAAACCAAACGGGTTCGGCATGGGCTTGATCACGGTTGCTATAGGTTCCGGGTAGCCAGTTGCTGACTTTTGTAAAGGTCGGAGTCATCCAAGTAAACCAGCTAAACAAGCAACGGGAAAAAGTAGATATTCTAGATAAAAAAGCTTCCAAATAAATTGATAAAAATTGGGAAATTGTTTGGGGTCTTGAGGATCAGTTTCCCGATATTTCAGCAAGAGACTGATTAATAAAATACCGTGGACTACAAGTAAAGATAATTTGGGAATAAGTAAGGTTTCAAAACTACTCCATACCATAATCACTAAATAATTAGCTATCAAGATAGCGACACAAAGAGTAAATACAGGCCCTCGTCCCCACTGGAGTGAAAGGGTTTGAATATTATTTTGAGCATCCCCTAGTGTATCGGGAATATCTTTAAACAGCGCAATAACGATACTAAAAATAAGCATAAATCCAGTTAGCGCACTGATGCGCTCCCAAGGCAAAGGATCGATCTGGAGTACCGAGGCAAAGTATAAAAAGATCCCCAAATTTACCACTAAACCGCGCACGGTGAGAATGCATACCGAGGCCCATAGGGGAAAACGCTTGAGCCGCATCGGGGGTAGGGAATAGGCAGTTCCGATCAAGATACTGATTAAAACAGTTAGAAAAAGATAATTATTTTGGGTAAAGGAGATAACGAGCGCCGTTACCAAACAAAAAATTACGATTCCTTGGGCTTGTGAGCGCGTCAAGGCCCCACTAGCCAGGGGTAAATAGGGCTTATTGATACGATCAATGGCTACATCTGTGATCTGATTAAGCCCAACAATATATACGTTGGCTAAAAGACAACTTACCCAAGCGACCCCCCCCCCCCCCAGAAGCATCCCCAAAGCCTAAGTAATACCTTTGTATAAAACGACTCCGAGGATGCCCAGGAGACTCAATGTGGTGCCAATCACCGTATGGGGACGACTAAATTGCCATAGCGGATGGCGAATAAAAGATCCAGCTAAGTCTTGAGCCACACGTCTTAACCTAAATATCCTTAGTTTGACATATTCCTGTTGCTTGTCGCCAGGAGGTACAGCACGCGGCTTGATTCAAAGCTCCAGTTCTTAATGATAACTAGGGCTTAAAAATGTGATCATCGATCCAAAATGGATGGGCTAGTGCAGTTTTGCCATTGCATTAACAGAGCGCACCTGACACACTATGTAAACGTTGCTCTAGAGGTCTTCGTGGCTGGTCCCTATGTTCCTGGTTTAGCGGGTGTTCCGGCAACACGCTCGAATATTTGCTTTATTGATGGAGAACAAGGAATTCTAGAGTATCGCGGGATCCCGATTGAGCAATTGGCTAACCAAAGTACTTTTTTAGAAACCGCCTATTTATTAATTTCAGATCACTTGCCGACTAAAGATCAGTTAGAGCGCTTTAGCCGCGATATTACCCAGCATCGGCGCGTCAAGTATCCCATCCGGGACATGATCAAATGTTTTCCCGATCAGGGCCACCCGATGGATGCCCTCCAAGCCTGTGTTGCTGGGTTAGGGCTTTTTTATCCCCTAGGCAACCAACAACTGACGGATGAGTCCTATGCCTACGAAGTAGTCACGCGGTTATTGGCAAAATTACCCACGATTGTGGCGATGTTTCATCAAATGCGCCAGGGTAATGACCCGGTGCCTCCCCGCGATGACCTCGGCCATAGTGCCAATTTTTTGTATATGCTTACCGGACACGTCCCTGATCCCCGTTTAGCCCGGATCTTTGATGTGTGTTTGATTCTCCATGCCGAACATACGGTCAATGCTTCGACGTTTGGGGCCTTAGTCACCGCCTCGACTTTGGCCGACCCCTATACCGTCATCGCCTCCGCATTAGGTACGCTTTCTGGCCCTTTGCATGGGGGCGCGAACGAAGCAGCTCTACAAATGTTTCAGGAAATTGGTGACCCGGAGCAGGTGACCGCATACATCAAACAACGGCTCGCCAACAATCAGAAGATCATGGGTTTAGGGCATCGGGTCTATAAAGTTAAAGACCCGCGCGCGGTGGTTTTACAGCAACTCAGTACCGAACTGTTTGACCGGGTTGGCTATAGCACCAACTATCAGATCGCCCTTGAAGTGGAACGCGTCTGCAATGCCGTCCTTAGTCCCAAGCGGATCTTTCCTAATATGGAGTTCTTTTCGGGTCTAGTGTACGAAAAGCTAGGGATCCCCGCGGATTGCTTTACCCCGGTTTTTGCGATGGCACGGGTGGCGGGGTGGCTTGCCCATTGGAAAGAACAACTTAAAACAAACCGTATCTTTCGCCCGACCCAGATCTATGTGGGCTTGCGGGACCAACCCTATGCCTCCATGCAAGACCGTTTCGGGAATCCCCCGATGTTGCAGCCCGAACCGCCCGATCCAGTGCCTGTGATCCCCATGACCAGTGACACCTATTCCCCTGGATTAGCGGGGGTGCCAGCAACGCGCTCAAACATCAGTTATGTGGATGGCACCCAAGGAATTTTAGAGTACCGGGGAATCCGCATTGATCAATTAGCAACCCACAGTACTTTTTTAGAAACCGCGTATTTATTAATCTACGGCTACTTACCGACCCATGAACAATTGGTCGCCTTTGAGCAGGAAACCGCCCAACAACGCCGCGTTAAGTACCCGATCCGAGACATGATCAAATGTTTTCCCGATCGAGGGCACCCCATGGATGCGCTGCAATCCTGCGTTGCTGGATTGGGGCTTTTTTATCCTTTAGGGGACAAAGACCTAACCGATCCGCAGTATGCCCGTGAGGCAGTGATCAATTTGATCGCTAAATTACCCACGATTGTGGCGATGTTTCATCAGATGCGTCAGGGTAATGACCCGGTGCCCCCCCGCGAAGACCTCAGCCACAGCGCTAATTTTTTGTATATGCTCACCGGGCGCGTCCCAGACCCCCGTTTGGCTCGGATCTTTGATGTGTGTCTGATTACCCATGCTGAACATACGGTCAATGCTTCGACCTTTGGAGCTTTGGTCACCGCTTCGACCTTAGCTGATCCCTATACGGTGATCACTTCAGCGGTGGGTACCCTCGCTGGCCCGTTGCATGGGGGGGCCAACGAGGAAGTCCTAAAAATGATCGAAGATTTGGGCACGGTAGAACGGGTCCGGCCTTTTATCGAACAGCAGTTGGCGCGTAAGGGCAAGATCATGGGCTTGGGGCACCGGGTCTACAAAGTCAAAGACCCGCGCGCCCAGATTTTGCAGCAATTGGCGGAAGAACTGTTTCGCATTTTTGGCCCGAGTCCGAGTTATCCCATCGCCCAAGAAATCGAGGCTGTCAGTGCCGAATTGTTAGCCCATAAGGGGATCTATCCTAATGTGGATTTTTATTCGGGCTTAGTGTACGAAAAGTTAGAAATTCCCACTGATTGCTTTACACCCGTCTTTGCTATGGCACGGGTCGCCGGGTGGTTGGCCCATTGGAAAGGGCAATTGTCCGATAATCGGATCTTTCGTCCTACCCAGATCTACACGGGGTTACGCAGTGTGCCCTATGTCCCGATCTATGAACGAAGTATCCAGGAACGTAGCACTGAGGGCTAGAACTTTCTGAGATCATCAATGAAGACTGATAGTATTTTTTATCTGCTCTTTCAATCTTCTCCTACCCTACTTTTTGATCTCTTGGCGCAACCCCCACAAATGGGTTATAAGTTTACTTCTGTTGAGCTTAAACAGACAGCTTTTCGTCTGGATGGGGTTTTTATTCCGCCACAAGCTGATCAGACAGTTTATTTTGTTGAAGTGCAATTCCAAAACGATAAAGAATTTTATTCAAGACTATTTTCTGAGATCTTTTTATACTTACGTCAATATGAAGTAAAGTCCTGGCAAGTGGTTATTCTCTTTGCCAAGCGGGGCGCTGAACCAGAGAATCGCATACTCTATCAAGCGCTTCTTGAAAGCTCCCAGATAATCAGAATTTATCTCGATGAATTAGATCCAGGGGATAAAATTGGTTTAGGGATCATACGCCTAATCGTGATCCAAGAGCGTGAAGCCCTTGATCAGGCCCGGAAACTATTGGATCAAGCGGTCATTTTAGAATCCGGTTCCCGTGAACAGCTTATAGAATTGATTGAGACGGTCTTAGTCTACAAGTTTCCCCGGTTGAGCCGGGAGGAGTTGCGACAGATGATGGGCATCGAAAATCTAACTTTGAAAGAAACCCGCTACTACCAAGAAGCCAAGGAAGAAGGCAAGCTAGAGGGCAAGTTGGAAGGCAAGCTAGAAGGCAAGTTGGAAGGAAAACGTGAAGCAGCCCCTGCACTCATTCGCCTTGGTCTAACCAACCACCAGATCGCCCAAGCCTTAGATCTTCCTTTAGCAGAGATCGAGCAGATCCGGCAGATCACTGAGAGCTAGATCAAGCAGATCCCCCGCACCCCTTGGATCTAGTGCTGCCTTTAACAGTCCTCTGGCAAGCAGATCCTATGAGTTTCGTAAAACTCCTTAACAGAGTCCGAACAATGCTGTTATGTTGGATCGCGGGACTCCTTGGATTTTGTGCATGACCCTAGTAGCTTCTAGCCCCGACCCTCGGATTGCAGAACTCCGCCGTACGGCTACCCTCCAGCAAGTTTTGCAGAGCATCCCTAAGGAATATTTCCGAAAAGACCCGCTTAAAGCAAGCTTTGGTCTGATCTCTAATGTCTTACTTGTCGCCTTAGGCTATTGGGCGGTGGCAGTAAATCCCTGGTGGCCCCTTTACCCTGTGCTCTGGCTCTTTTTGGGGACGGCACTCACCGGCTTTTTTGTCCTGGCCCACGATGCGGCCCATCGTTCTTTTAGTAATAGCCGACTGATCAATGACATCGTTGGTCATATCGTCCTTTTGCCCTTGCTTTATCCCTTTCATTGCTGGCGGATCAAACACGATATCCACCATCGCTATACCAACAACTTGGAATGGGACAATGCCTGGACGCCGATGGATGTATCGGAATTTACTTCGGCCCCGCAATGGTTACAAGCGTTTTATCGCGTAATGCGTTCTTGGGGTTGGTGGATGGGATCCATTGCCCACTGGGCCGTGTTGCACTTTGATCCTCGGCTCTATAAAGAAGGCAAAGAACGCCAAGATATGCTTTTTTCAGCGGGCTTTGTGATTGTCTTTGCTTTGGCTTTTTTCCCCTATTTGTGGAGTGTAGGCGGGATCTGGGCGGTGGTTAATATTTGGCTGATGCCCTTTTTGGTCTATCACTTTTGGATGAGTACGTTTACAATTGTCCACCACACCCTAGAAGAGATCCCTTTTTACCAAAAAGAAGACTGGGATCCTGTGGTAGGGCAACTGTTCTCGACGGTGCATTGTGTTTACCCAGGCTGGGTCGAGTTTTTGTGCCATGACATTAATGTACATATTCCCCATCACATCAGTACCGGGATTCCCTACTACAATTTGCGCAAGGTCCATGCCTCGCTTAAGGAGAACTGGGGTGCCTATATGCATGAGACCGCTTTCTCTTGGGAACTTATGAAACACATCTCAACCCGATGTCATCTATGTGATGATCAGGGCAATTATTTGACCTTTGATGACCTCAAAGCCACCCAAAAATAAGGGGGGAAGCCTATGGAATGGGTACTGAGCTTTGGTCTATGGGGTGCACTCTCCATTGGCATAACTGAAGTCCTGCGGGATACCTACCATGTGCTCTGTCACCGGGTCCCGATTCTGGCCCGTTGGCATAACCGTCATCACACGGCCTACCGTCGGGATCTAAGTCTGGTTTCCGCCGAGCATTATCGTCAAAGTCAGCTTTATCATGACATCGTTGAGTCGCTATTTTTGAGTGTGGTAATGGTCGCTCTCGCCCTGATGCTGCCCTTCCTTGGGCTTTGGTTGGGGGTAGCCTATGCGCTGTTATTTTTATTGGGGGCTGTCCAGCGCTATCAATCGGGAACTATTAAAACCGACTTTAACCATCTGCCAGGACCGCTAACCGTACGGCCCAGTGCCTGGAGCGTGAACCGCGCCTACCATTGGCGACATCATTTTGATGATACCAATGCCTACTTTAGTGGCGTATTTCCCTTAGTAGATAAGATCCTAGGTACCTCCCTTTCGCTCAAGGGCAAAACCATCGTGATCACGGGGGCCAGTGGTACTTTGGGCCAAGCCCTGATCCAGGTGCTGTTGAAAGAACGTGCCCAAGTCATCGCCCTAACCACGAGTACCTGTGAGATTCCCGGTGTCACAGTAGTCCCATGGCAGGTCGGCCAAGAAGCGCAGCTTATGGCCCATTTGCAAAAAGCCCATATCTTGATCACCAATCATGGGGTCAATGTCTACCAAGACCGTTCCCCCCAAGGGATCCATCAATCCTACGAAATCAATACTTTTTCCACCCTACGCCTGATCGATCTGTTTTTAAGTACCGTTACGGGTCCACAGGACTGCGCCACTAAAGAAATTTGGGTCAATACGTCCGAGGCCGAAATATCCCCGGCCTTTAGCCCCCTATACGAACTTAGCAAGCGGGCACTAGGGGAAGTAGTTTCGCTTAAACGCCTCGACAGCCCCTGTGTGATCCGCAAATTGATCCTGGGTCCGTTTAAAAGTAAGCTCAATCCCTACGGTGTAATGCGTGCCGAAGGTGTGGCTAGGGCTATTATCTGGGCGGCAAAACGGGATTTTCGGGATGTGGTAATCACCGTCAATCCTTTGACCTATATGCTCTTTCCCCTCAAAGAAATGCTAGCAACTGGCTATTATTCTCTATTTAGCCGGGATAATTCGGTCCAAAGCGGGGGCTAGAATGGGGGGGTTGCATTGATGAACCCCAGATGGGAGGCTACCTGTTAAAGCGAACCGCCGCCACGATCCTATTACTAGGATCCTTACTCTTTAATGCCCCTGGAGCATCTGCCTTGGACCGCAAAGAAATCTACAGCCGTTTAGAACAGATCCCGGTTTTTGTCTTGATCAATGACAAGGGCAATCCGATCTTAGTCAGTGCTGCAACCGCCAGTAAAGATAAACCCCAACAGGCCGTTTATTTTTTCGTCAGCCCTGAAGAAGCCAAAAAATTTGAGGGACTCTTCAAAAAATCCGAGCCAAACCTCGCCAAAACGGCTAAGTTACGCGCAATTCCCATGAGCCAAGCCCTAAAATTTGCCGAAGAGCAACAGGGTAAAAAAGAACCCCTTAAAGTCGAGATCGTTCCCCGTGAGGAATCGGTCCAGTACGCGTTTACATTGGCGAAACAGATCAATAAGGAACTTAAAAATTTCCCCGGTCTACCCCTTTTTGCCCTCACGGACCTAACGGGTAAGCAGGTAATCAGTGTCAAGCGGGATGCCAAAAAAGAGCCGAACCAGTTGTACTTTTTTGATGAGGCGGATGCCAAGGGCTTTTATGAAGGGTTAAAAAAACGCAACCCCGATCTTGCTGCTAAAACAAAGATCAGTGCGGCTCCCTTTCAAAACCTCCTCGGGATCATGTCTAAGATGACCAAAACCTCAGAGGCAGACCGCATTGTTTTGATCCCCTCCAATGCCGCGCTGAAATACGTGCAAGAGATCACGCCCAAAACCGCCGCGCCTAAGTCGAAGCCCTAATGCGCCTCTGGATCCGCTTAGGACTGGGAGGATTAGTGATTGGGGGTGCTTTAGCGGTTACTCAGGTCAAGGCGACCATTGAACCTGGCCCGTTGCCTCCCAAGTACACCCTCCCCCAGGAGATCTATCTCAAGCGCTGTGCCAGTTGTCACATCGCGCTTCCCCCTGAGGTACTGCCCTCCCAGACCTGGCAGGTCTTGATCACGGATCCTAGCCATTATGGAACCACGCTTAATCCCTTGGGGAGCTTAGAACGTCAACTCATGTGGCAGTATCTCAAAGACTATTCCCGTAGTGTCAAAGAAAATGAAGCCACGCCTTACTTTATTGCGGACGCCCGTTTCTTTAAAGCGCTCCACCCCAAGGTCGTCCTCCCTCGGCCCCTACGGGTGGGGAGTTGCACCCAATGCCATGTTCAAGCTCCCCAAGGCAAGTTTCAGGCCATGCCCTAGGGACCCGTAACGATGAGTCATGGGATCATGCTTGCTTGGATTCTTGTCTTTGCCCTTATTCATAGTGGGTTAGCAGGACAACGCCTCAAAGCCGAGGGGATCATTGGCGCGCGGGCGTACCGGGTTCTTTTTGCCCTATCGAGTCTGGGTTTTGCCATACCCATGCTCGTGTATTTCATCAACCATCGCTATGATGGCCTTGAACTATGGAATTTTCGGGATCAGCCTTGGGTACAGCAGGGGGTCTTGGTCTTGAGCGCCCTATCTTTTTTGTTTTTGTATCCGGCGACCTTTAATTTATTGGAAGTCGCTGCCCTAGCGCAGCCCCAAATGCGGCTTTATGAAACTGGGGTCACCCGGATCACCCGTCATCCCCAGTTAACGGGCATGGTGCTCTGGTGTATCGCCCATGTCCTGTGGCTAGGCACTAGTTTCGCCCTGATCACGGCCATTGGCTTATGTAGCTATCACCTCTTTGCCGTTTGGCACGGTGATCGTCGGCTCTTGACCCGCTATGGGCAGACTTTTTTAGAACTTAAGGACCGGACTTCGGTTATACCCTTTGGGGCGGTGCTACAGGGTAAACAAACCCTTGCCCTCAAAGAATTTTTCCGCCCCGCCTACCTAGGGGTTGTGATCTTTGTGATCCTTGCCTACTGGGCCCATCCTTGGTTAATTCAATATGCAGCCCAAGGCTATTGGTAGCCTTTAAAAAGAAAGCGGAGCGTACTAAAGTTGCTCAAATCCCAATCTTTGTGGCAGATTGGATTTATGGGCAAAACAATGTTTACTGGCCTCCGCGCCGAACGCTTCCGTCATCCCCTGGATGAACAAGCGAGCAAAGCTTTAGCAATGGTACCGGGCTTAGAGCTATTGATCCGCGATGTGCTTGCTCCGGCGGCGGGTCAATATTTTTATTTAGAAAATATCTCCTCTGGGGTCTTAGTTGGTCCGCAACAACTGAGTCATATTCATGCCCTTCTGGAAGAAGCTTGCCAGATTTTAGATATTACTCCGCCCCAGCTCTATGTGCGCCAAAATCCGGTGCCCAATGCCTATACCTTTGCTGTGCAAAACAAACAGTCTTTTATCGTTTTGCATACGGCGCTTTTAGATCTATTAACCCCGGCCGAAGTCCAAGCGGTGATCGCCCATGAACTCGGTCACTTAAAATGCAATCACAGTGTGCATATCACCAGTGCTAATTTACTCTTACTGGCTGCGGCTCAACTCCCGACGGTAGGGCGTTTGGTAGAGCAACCCCTACGCCTATTGCTGTTTGAATGGTTACGTTACGCCGAACTCACCTGTGACCGAGCAGCGCTACTGGTGGCGGGAGAGGTTCAAACCGTTGTTTCGGTGTTGATGAAACTCTCTGGAGGCTCCCCGCAACTGACTCCCCATCTCAATGTTGCGGCCTATATCGATCAAGCACGGGCCTACGAAGACTTTAGCCAAGAGGGTTTTCCCCAATGGCTGCGCATGGCCCAAACCGCTGAGCGGTCCCACCCTGTCCCTGTCCTCCGGGCCAAAGAGATCAGTTTATGGGCTGAGTCCGATCAGTACCGACAGTTGATGATGTGATATATTTTCAGCCTGTCTGTCCATAGCCCTATGACTCCCCCTCCCCTCCAACTGTTGGATGCCCTAGAACTGCAGCGCACCCTGCGTCGTTTAGCGCTACAAATTTTAGAGTCCAATCGGGGCACATCCGGTTTGGTATTGGTGGGGGTCCACACGCGGGGTGTGCCCTTGGCTGAGCGTTTGGCCCAGATCATTAGTGATCAGGAGGGACAGCCCATTCCCACCGGGACGTTAGATGTGACGCTTTACCGTGATGATCTGCGAGAATCCGGGGTCAGAGCCACACGCCCCAGTCACTTGCCCACGGATCTCCAAGACCGGACGGTTTATTTGATCGACGATGTGATCTATAAAGGGCGTACGATCCGGGCTGCCTTAGATGCGCTCAATGACTATGGCAGACCCCGAGCGATCCGGTTGGTGGTATTACTCGACCGGGGCCATCGCGAGCTGCCGATCCATCCTGATTTTGTGGGCCGCGTTGTACCGACCTCCCGCCATGAAATCGTCAAAGTTTTAGTGCGCGAGATCGATGGGGAAGATGGCGCCTTGTTGTTTTCGCGTTAGCTTTGCTCGTTAATATTTGGGGTGCCTCCGTCGCCAAATCTATAGATATGCTGATCAGGAACGGGCTTTGGTAGGTATCGGCATAGGATCTGCCTAACAGCCCATAGGGGATGTCGATGAAGATTGTTGTTTTGATCAAACAGGTTCCTGATCAAGGTTCAAAAGCTGGGGTTAACGCCGATGGCACCATTGACCGGGCCAAAGCCAAGCGCATGCTCAACCCTTTTGATCGCTATGCCCTGCAAGCGGCGATCCATACCCAGCGGACCTATGGCGGGACGGTAACGGCGGTTTCCATGGGTCCCCCCCCCGCCGTTGAAATTTTGTATGAAGCCCTTGCCCACGGAGCCAGCCAGGGAATTTTGCTGAGCGACCGCCGTTTGGCTGCCTCTGATACCTTAGCTACAGCCTATGCCCTGTACAAAACCGTGAGTTACTTGGGGGACTTTGATCTGGTCTTTTGTGGCCTCCAAACCACCGATGGCGATACGGCCCAAGTCGGCCCCCAACTGGCAGAACGCCTAGGGGTACCCCAGATCACCTATTGTGAATGGTTTGAAATCCAAGATACTAAGATCCGTGCCCGGCGTGTCATTGAAGGGGGGTCGCAACAGGTTGTATGCCCTTTACCCGCCGTAGTAACCGTTGCCAATTCTTCAGCACGGTTGTCCTATAAGACCCTGAGGGGGGCACAGCTAGTCCAACGGCTACAGCGGGACGAAGTACTCCGTAAAACCTATATTCAAACCGTAACCCTAGACGATATTCAGGCAGATCCCGAACGTTGTGGCCTCAAAGGTTCGCCCACTATTGTGGCAGCAACGGAAAAAGTCGGAGAAATTGGCGGCAATTGCACGCTCTATCAAGGCAAAGGCCCACAGGTTTTAGTCCAAGAACTACTGACTAAAGTGGCACTTAGGGAGTTTATTCAACGATGACACGGCAAGTTTTAGTTTTTTGTGAACACGTTGCCGGGGAAATTCAACCCATTGCCCTAGAGCTTTTGGGGGCCGGACGACTTTTGGCGGATAAATTAGGGGCTCAATTAGCGGCGCTGGTGTTGGGTCATCAGATCCCCCATTTGGGTCAGGTCTTAATTGCCCACGGGGCAGATATGGTTTACCTAGCGGATCATCCTGATCTCAATCTTTATCGGACCCTGCCCTTTCGGCGGGTGATCTTAGACCTCCTGGCTGGTTTTAGTGAAGCGCCCCTGATTGTGTTGTTGGGGTCTACAACGACTGGGCGCGATTTGGCCCCCCGTTTGGCGGCGGCCTTAGAAACGGGGTTAACCGCTGACTGTACTGAGTTGGACATTGGCCCCTATGAGCACACCAATAAATCAGATCCCACGAAGTTGGGGCTTTATAATAATTGCCTCTACGCTATTCGTCCAAGCTTTGGTGAATCGTTAAAGGCGCGGATCTTAGGACCGTGGAAAAATCCGCAAATGGCGACGGTCCGGCCTGGGGTAATGGCGCCTTTGCCCATAGATACCGCTCGCAGGGGCGAAATTTACCCGGTTCCGGTACAGTTAGCAGCTACGGATTTGCAGCTTATTGTGGCAGAAACCCTGCGGGATCTCTCGGAACAGGTGGATCTGGCTAAGGCTGAAGTTATTATCTCTGGGGGATTTGGCCTGGGAAGTGCAGAGGGTTTTCAACTTTTGCACCAACTGGCCCAGAGTTTTCAACACAGTGCGGTTGGGGCTTCGCGTAAGGCCGTGGATAGCGGCTGGATTCCCCATGCCCACCAGGTCGGTCAGACCGGGAATACCGTGCGCCCCAAGCTCTACATTGCCTGTGGGATCTCTGGGGCCATTCAACATCGGGTTGGCATGGATAAATCAGGGTTGATCTTGGCGATTAATAAAGATGCCAGCGCCCCCATTTTTAAATTTGCCCACCACGGCATCGTCGGAGATCTTTATCAAGTGATCCCCGAATTGATTCAACAGGTCAAAACCCGCACCCCTTCTCAGGAACTGCCCTATGCCGTCGCCTATACACTATGATTTGCTACTGGTTGGGGGTAGTTCCTCTAACTTGATCCTCGCCCATCGTTTGGTGGATTTAGCGCAATTAAGTGGTCTAGCCCTGAGTATTGCGATTGTTGAAAAAGCCCCGCAATTTGGGGGCCATATTGTCAGTGGTGCGGTTTCTAATCCCCGCGTGATCGCGCGTTTATTCCCGGAGTATCAAACCAATGGCTTTCCCCTAGAGGCTGTGGTTTCCCAGAGCTACATGAGTATCTTGGGTAGTGAAGAACGTTGGGATCTGCCCGCTGCCATGGTTCCACCGGGACTTAAAAAAGAAGGCTATGTCATTTTGACCCTGAGCCATGTGATCCGTTGGTTGGCGGAAAAGCTCTCGGAAAAAGTCAAAGAAATCCCCCAGGTTACCCTGGACTTATTTCCAGGTTTCGCGGCCCATACGATTCTCTATGACGGAGATCAAGTCGTTGGCATAACTGTTAGTGAACTGGGTCTAGCCACTGAAGATAATCTCTATGCCACCTATACATGCTTTGGTGATAAGGGTTTTATCTCCAAAGACCTCATTAGCAAGTTTGATCTACGTCCCAACCCCCAACTGTGGTCTGTGGGCGTAAAAGAAGTTTGGCAAATCAATCAAGACCTCCAAGGTAAAGTTTGGCATACCCTGGGCTATCCCATTTTTGATGGGACGTTTGGCGGGGGCTTTGTCTATGGCATGGCCAACAACAAACTGGCTTTGGGCTTAATCTTGAGTCTCGATAGCCAAAATCCCAATATCAATCCCCAAGAACGGCTCCAGGAATATAAAGCCCATCCCTGGATCCAATCGCTGATTCAAGAGGGGAAGCTTCTTAAATACGGTGCGGCGGTGATCCCAGAGGGGGGCTACTATAGCCTGCCTACCAAGTTTAATGTGGCTGGGGCCTTGCTTTTGGGCGATGCCCTAGGGGTTTTGGATGCCGCCAGTCTCTCGGGCATCGACCGGGCCATGGAAACGGGTTATATTGCCGCCGGGTTGATCCACGATGCCTTTTTGCAAAAGAACTTTGCCCTGCTCGATCAGTATCAACAGCAAGTTCTAGATAGCTATGTAGGTCAAGATCTTTACCAGAGCCGTTATTATCGGCAGGCATTTTTAGAAAACAACCGCCTTTTGGGGGAATACTTACCCATGGTGTCGCGCAATGTGGATGAGCGCCATCCCTGGTTTGGCACCCTGCGTTATGGTCTTGGTAAGCCATTTCAGCGTTCCGTAGATACGGTCCGGGCCTTGACTCAGATCCTGGGGGCTAGCTCTAGCACTAAGCCTGTGGCTTATATCCCTTGTCATGAGCGGATCCAGCCCGAATTTACCCCCAGTCCGGTAGCGATCAATAATCAGGTTGCAACCGAGACGATCTATAGTCGCCCCGATGCGGTGTTCTTTGCCCAACCCCACTACCATGAGGGCAATCGGCATATTGAGGAGTTTGATAGTCAGACCTGTGTGCAGTGCATTAAAGTCTATGACCGCTTGGGTAAACCCACACCCTGTGTGTCCGATTGTACCGCTGAGGTTCACCGCATTGATGAACAGGGGACGCTGCGCTTGCATGGGATGTCGCTCGAAAATTGCATTCAATGCCGTACCTGCGAGATCGTTTGCCCCCAGGTCAATCTCCGGGTCAATCCGACCTTTGAAGGATCAGGGCCGGATTTCTACGGACTCTAGGGTGGATCGGCACTTTTTTTGAAAAAAAGGGGCCCATTGGCCCCCCTCATTTAACCTTGAGCAACCTTAACCAGCGACTTTAACCGCTACACCAGAAGCCAAGTCGAGGGGAAAATTATGGGCATTGCGTTCATGCATCACTTCAATGCCTAAATTAGCCCGGTTAAGCACATCGGCCCAAGTGCCGACGGTCCGACCTTGGGAATCAGTGATCGAGCTGTTGAAGTTAAATCCATTGAGGTTAAACGCCATAACGCAAATACCCAGGGCTGTAAACCAGATCCCGACCACAGGCCATGCCGCCAAGAAAAAGTGCAGACTGCGAGAATTGTTAAAGCTCGCATAGCGGAAGATCAAACGACCAAAGTAGCCATGGGCTGCCACAATATTGTAGGTTTCCTCTTCTTGACCAAAGTGGTAGCCATTATTCGCTGACTCTTCGTAACTGGTTTCACGGATCAACGAAGAAGTAACTAAGCTGCCATGCATGGCTGAAAATAACGCGCCACCAAAAACCCCAGCGACACCCAACATATGAAAGGGGTGGTTAAGGATATTATGCTCAGCTTGAAAAATAAACATGAAGTTAAAGGTTCCAGCGATCCCTAGGGGCATGCCATCGGAAAACGACCCGACCCCAATGGGATAGATCAAAAATACCGAACTAGCTGCCGCCACAGGTGCCGAGTAGGCAATACAAATCCAAGGTCGTAAACCCAGTCGATAGCTCAATTCCCACTGCCGCCCAAGGTAGCAGAAAACGCCAATGAGGAAGTGGAAAATGATCAGTTGATAGGGTCCGCCATTGTAGAGCCATTCATCCATGGAAGAGGCTTCCCAAATGGGATAGAAGTGTAATCCAATGGCATTTGAAGAGGGGATCACATTGGCGGTAATCAAATTATTGCCATAGAGTAAAGAGCCAGAAATCGGCTCACGGATTCCGTCCATATCGACCGGGGGAGCAGCAACAAAAGCGATCATGTAGCAGGTAATGGCCGTTAGGAGGGTAGGGAACATGAGTACCCCAAACCAACCCACATAAATGCGGTTATTGGTAGACGTGACCCAGTCCGCAAACTGACCCCACAATCCCGGAGCTGAACGACGTTCTAAGCTGGTTGTCATGGCGAAACACGCAACGCTGTATGACTTGATCCTAGAGGGTATAAATTGATACAGCATGGATTGATAAGTTTTACTTAACAAAAAGATAAGTTTTTCAAAACAATATAAAGAGCTTAGTACCCAGTTTTGATTGGCCAAGGCTACCCCTAAAATAGGAACGCTCCCGGTGGTGTATGGCGTGCGTTTTCTTTACCTACATGGTTTGGCTTCGGGACCAACTTCCACCAAAGCCCAGTTCTTTCGCCAAAAGCTACAGGAATTGGATATCGAGTTACTCTGCCCGGATCTGAACTGGCCGAACTTTCAGACCATGACCCTAAGCCATCAGCTTCAGCTACTCCAAAACCTCTTGGGGGAAGACCCTACTCCAGTTACTGTGATCGGCTCTAGTCTAGGTGGGTTACTGGCTGTACTGATGGCGATCCAAGACCCACGGGTAACTAAATTATGCTTGATGGCCCCGGCTTTTCAGTTTCTACCCGCTTGGCTAACCTATTTAGGCCCTGAAAAAGTAGATCAATGGCAAGACAGGGGGCATTTGGAACTTTATCACTACGCCTACCGTGGGTACGAACGTCTAGATTATGGCTTTGTGACGGATGCCCAACAGCACGATGAAGAGCGGCTAACCAGGGCACTACCTATTTTGATCTTGCATGGGCGCAATGATACGGTGGTGGCACCTGAAAAAAGTGTACAGTTTGCCAAGAGCAGGCCCTATGTGCGCGTGGTGCTCCTAGATGATGATCATGGGCTAGGGAATGTATTGTTGCCCATGTGGAGCTTATTTGTACAGTGGGTAGGGCTTGCGGTCCAACCAGAGCCTTAGAAATTCTGTGTAGGCGGTGGCTGATCCGGCTCTTGATGTTGCACTTGATTAGGAACGGGATTTTGGGCGGGCCGCCAACGGGGTAAAACATCGGGGATAGTCAGGTTTTCTAAGGGGTTACGGGATTCGCGCACCTTGGGCCATACGGAGCGGGACATCAAAAGCGTCCGGTCATTAATGGTTGCCCCTAGACTTTCCAAATAGGCTTCACGCTCCGGTTGATAGTCTGCCGAGGCGATGATCAAACCCGCATGGGTATAGTGGCGACAGATCTGTCCTAGGGCGTGCATTAATGGCCCATAAAGCCACGTGTAGGCCGGGTGCACCCACAGGGTAACGCGATGGGGCTGGGTAATATTTGCCGCGCGCTGGAGGTGTAGATCAAAAGCGCCCATCGCTACTTTACGTTGTGGTTCATAAATATAGCGAGAGACCCGTTCTTGCTGGGTGAGTAGCAATCCAATTCCATCGGTGAGCCGTTGGAGATAGTTGCGGCGAAAATCTTCTAAGTGACGGTTATAAATATTACGGATAATTGGCGGCATGGTGGCAGTATCCAATTCACATACCAGCCCTGCATCAGCATTACTCATGGGGAGCAGTTGAACAGGACTAGACTCCTGGGTCGTGATCTGGGCTAAGGCATGGGGGGCTAAATACCAAAGACTATGCTCAGCCAAAGATTGAAACCCCTTCTCCCGACAGAGGGCTAGGGTTTCTTTGTCATGGATACCGACTTCAATAACCCAGGTCCGGGCATTGCGATAATATTCAAACACCCATCCTAAAAGTAAGATCCCAATTTGTTGGCTAGAGAATTCAGGGTTGACCACCAAGCGATTGATGCGCCATGTTGTTTGGGTAGCGTTGAGGGGTGAGACTTGGATCAGTCCCACAACTTTTCCCTCTACCTGGGCTACATAGACATCAAACAAATGTTGGTAGCGGTTAGGGAAAAAGCTCAAAAGACGCACCGGGCCATACCAGGCTCGGATCTGTTCCAGGGTGGCCCCTATTTCAGGACCATGATCGGCGCAAAGAGCAGTTATCGCCTCAAAGTCTAAAAATTGGGCCCTGCGGATCAAAAACATGACTTTACTCTACCCTGTGAGATTATTATGCCCGATTTACCCGTAGCCGTGTTCAGCCAGAAAGGCCCAATTTAGATTAGTCGTATCTGTTTTGGGTTGGATCATGCGGGCTACATATTTAGCCAGAATATCTCCTTCTAAATTAACCTGCTGATGGTTCTTTAACGTATATAAATTGGTCTCCTTTAAAGTGTAGGGGATCACAGCCACCGTAAAATTAGCGCCCTCTAGACGGGCTATGGTGAGACTAACGCCATTGACCGCAATACTACCCTTGGGCGCTAAATAGGGCTGTACTATATCAGGCGCACTAAACGTCAATTCCCAAAAAGCACCTTGGGTCATCCGGGAGACAAGACTGCCGGTGCCATCAATATGCCCCGTCACAAAATGTCCACCGACTTTTGCGCCTACGCGCAGGGAACGCTCTAAATTGATCAACGATCCAGGAATATAGTGACCCAACACCGCCCGGCTATAGGTTTCAGTGGATACTTGGGCAGTGAATTGCTGCCCCGTAAAAGCAACTACGGTAAGGCAAACCCCATCGACGCTAATGCTATCACCCAGGGCCATATCTTCTAAAATGCGCGTTCCCCGGACTGTCAACTGTTCTCCTTGGAGGGCAACGACTTGGCCCACTTCTTCCACTAAGCCTGTAAACATTGGTGATCCCCTGGGTTTTTCCAGCCTAACGCAAGCAACGCTAGATTGTGTTAGACCTAGAAGTTACCAGGACCTAGCGTCATGATCCATCTACGCCTGCATGAAGATAGTCCAGCACACCCAGCGGCCCAAGTCTATGAGCAAATTGCCTTTGCCATTGCCTCTCGGCAAATACGCCCTGGTGCCCGTCTACCCAGCGTCCGGCAACTTTCTATGCAAACGGGAGTACACAGCAGCACGATCTGGCGGGCCTATGCTGAACTAGAGGCCGATGGTTTTGTACAGGCGCGCACCGGATCGGGGGTCTACGTATGCGAAGACCAATCCGTGCCCGTGGCTGTGCCTGGGCTGATACGGCGAACAATTCAAACGTTGTTAGACCAAGGCTATAGCCCTGATCAGATCCAACATGAATTTACCCAAGCCCTGAATCACTATCAAAGTGGCGTGACCCAACTTTGGGCCACAGCCCAGGACCCAGGGATACTTGAACTTCTCGTTGAAGAACTCCAGCGCCATTTGGGGATTACGATCCGGGCGGTACCGTTAGCCGAACTGCTCGCCATGACCAAACAGTCTCCACCCCAGACAGTGATCACCCAGCGCTATCATCTGGCTCAGGTATGTAATCTTTTGGCCGGATCAACCATTACCGTCATCCCCATTGATCACTATGATTACCAAACAGAAATTACGTTGACCGAACAACTAGCTGCGGGGAGTACCCTGGGAGTCGTCAGTCTAAGCGCCCGTATTTTACGCATTGCAATGGTTTTTGTGCATAGTCTGCGGGGGCAAACAATCCGTATCTTGACCTGTCAGCCGACCCAAACGGAACTGCTACAACAGATCCTGCAAGAGGCCCAATTGATCCTGACGGATCTGCCTTGTTACGCCATGATTCAGGGGCAAATAAAAGTAACCCAACATTGTCATCCGGCCCCTCAGTACATAGCCAACGAAAGTTTGGCCCGTCTACGCCAGCATTTAGCAATGGACACTGACGCCTTGGGATGACACAATGCCTCCAGAGGGCAGGGGGCAATCATGTGGACACCCGTACAGCGTTTTTTCCTAACTTGGCTCATGATCTTTTTAGGCGGCTGGGCATTTTTGGAGACCCTGACCTACTTTGGGACGTTTATTATCGTTTTTGCCACGGCTGGGATCTTAGCCTTTTTATTGGATTACCCCGTAACACTTCTGGCCCCTTGGGTAAAACGGGTTTGGGCCGGGCTATTGGTTTATGGGTTAGTGCTGGTCGTTCTCAGTGGTCTATTTGTGTTTTTGGGACCGTTAGCGTTTGATCAGGCCCAACTATTGGCCCAAAAGCTACCTGAAACCCTAAAATCGGGTCAACAACAGGCAATAGCCCTTGATGGCTGGCTCCAAAAAAGAGGGATCATCCTAGATCTTGACCAAATTCAAACGGAAATCTTGGCCCAAGTCAGCCTCCGTATTCAGGGCGTTGCGGAGGGGGCAATTGGTTTTACCCTTGGTACCTTTGGGATCTTGCTTGAAATAATCGTGATTCTAGTTTTATCTTTCTATATGCTGCTAGATGGCGGCGGCTTTTGGCGCGGCCTAATGCGGATCTTACCCTCTAATTTACGACAGCCCTTTACAGACTCGTTGCGCTTTAATCTGCGGGGATTTTTTGCAGGGCAACTTATTCTAGGGGCGTTTATGGCGGTACTCCTCACCCCCATTTACTGGTTGTTAGGGTCGCCTTTCCCCCTATTACTGGCTTTATTTATCGGTTTTATGGAACTTATTCCTTTTGTTGGAGCCAGTATCGGCATTGGGTCGGTAGTACTCCTCACCCTCCTTCAAAATTTTTGGCTGGCAGTGTATATGCTCCTTGCCTCGGTGATCGCCCAGCAGATCAAAGATAATATCGTAGCCCCTAGGGTCTTGGGCAACTTTACGGGACTAAATCCAATCTTGATCTTTGGCGCTTTACTGTTGGGGGTCAAAGTCGGCGGACTCTTGGGCGTGATCCTAGCGATCCCGTTTACGGGGGTACTTAAGAGTATTTTAGAAATTCTCTTTCCCCCAGAACCAGAAGATCTACCGATTTCTGTACCGCCCAAAGTCTTGGAGGCAGAGGTCAGGCCCTAGCTGGTTTTGGTCAGTCTATGGGGACGCAGGGAATGGGCTAAACCCAACTGTTTGAAAATCCAGATCATCCAGTAGGTAGGATCTAATTCCCACCACAGTAAGCCAGCACGCGCAGCACGGGGTTGGGCATGGTGGTTATTATGCCAGCCTTCCCCATAGGTCAGGAGGGCAACCCACCAAAGATTACGGGCATCATCTTTAGTTTCAAAGGTCCGGTAGCCCCAAAAATGAGTCGCCGAATTGACAAACCACGTGGTGTGGAAAACCACAACCATGCGGACAAAAATACCCCAGATCACCCAACTCCAGCCCCCCAGGGCAAAAAGACCCAGTCCAAAAAGTACTTGAATAAGGACAAAGTAGCGGTCTAAAAACACATAAAAAGGATCCCGGTCTAGATCCGGTGCGTAGCGTCGGTAATTTTCATAGCCCGAAAATCCCTCATAGCTCCAGAGCATCCACCCCAAATGGGACCACCAGAAGCCATGCTTAGAAGAATGGGGGTCATCATCCGTATCTGGGCGGGCATGGTGCTTACGGTGATGGGCTACCCAGTAGATCGGCCCACCCTGCATATTTAGGGTGCCTATGAAGACCAAAATATATTCAAACCATTTGGGTACAACAAAGCTGCGATGGGCCAAGAGCCGATGGTAACAAAGGGTGATCCCGATACAGCCTAGGAACCAATGGAGGAAGATCATTAGCCCTAACGCCGACCAACTGAAGAAAAAAGGCCCTAAAAGAGCCATTCCATGGAGGACAACGAGAAACCCCACCGTCACCCACGAAAAAGAACGTTTGGCTTGAAGCAGCATGCCGTACCTGATCGATGCACTTTTCCTATTCTGGCAGAATTTGTACCTAGCAAAAACGGCTGAGTCTCCCCAG
>JANNOF010000117.1:0-2108 GCA_031398925.1 Gloeobacteraceae cyanobacterium SOY_34_metabat_371
GCAGGTCAGAGCCCCTGTGAACCTGTGGGCAACTGGGGGGTGCCACCCGGGGACAACTCGGCGCCCCCGGGGCTTCGACTTCTTGGCTTTAGGCGATGGCGAAGAATTGTTACCAGAAATCGGCTTAGTCTTGGAAGAAGGCAAAAAAGCCAGATTGAACCGTCAAGAACTCTTGCTGGATTTAGCGCAGATACCCGGCGTTTATGTGCCTCAGTTTTATGAGATGGTAGAGGATGGTTCAGTTTATCCTCTTCGCCCAGATGTGCCAAAACGAGTTGTGCGACGCGTCGCAACTCCAATACCAGCATATTCGATTGGGTTAGTTCCTTACACCGAACCAGTACACGACCGCCTCACTCTTGAAATTCGGCGCGGTTGCACTCGCGGCTGTCGCTTTTGCCAACCAGGAATGCTCACACGACCAGCGCGGGATGTGGAACCAGCGCTAGTGGTAGAAGCAATTGAGACGGGAATGCGGCAAACAGGTTACAATGAGTTTTCTTTACTATCCTTAAGCTGTTCTGATTATTTATCTCTGCCAGCAGTAGGGATGGAAGTAAAAAATCGTTTAAAAACCGAAAATATTTCCTTGGCGTTACCAAGTCAACGAGTCGATAGATTTGATGAAAATATTGCCAACATCCTAGGCGGTACACGACAAGGGGGACTGACTTTTGCCCCAGAAGCCGGAACCCAACGGATGCGAGATATTGTCAACAAAGGTTTGACCAACGAAGAGCTACTCCGGGGCGTCAAAACAGCTTGGGAACAAGGCTGGGATAAAATTAAGCTTTATTTTATGATCGGCTTACCTGGCGAAACCGATGCTGATATCTTAGGCATTGCGGAAACAGTGGACTGGTTACAGCGAGAGTGTCGAGGAAAAGGTAGAAGACCGTTGTCATTTAACTTGACCATCTCTAACTTTACGCCCAAACCCCATACACCTTTTCAATGGCACTCGGTTTCTACAACCGAGTTTAAGCGCAAGCAAGAATTACTGCGGCAAGCATTTCGCCGAATCAAAGGAGTGAAGGTGAATTTCACAGATGTCCGCATTTCGGCAATGGAAGATTTTATCGGTAGAGGCGATCGCCAACTCGCCCCAGTTGTACGTCGTGCCTGGGAATTAGGGGCTGGCATGGATTCGTGGTATGACAGTGTGGAAAAGGCATTCTCTGCATGGGGACAAGCTATTTCCGAAGCCGGCTTAGACTGGAAATACCGCCAAGTCGAGCAAGGTGAGTGGAACGTTATGGAGATAGGGAGATCGGGAGATCGGGAGATGGGGGGAAACTGCGCCCACCACCCCATCTTAGATTCACGCCTCGACACACCACTACCGTGGGACCACATCGACACAGGTATTGATAAAAAATGGCTTAAAGAAGACTTACAACGTGCTTTAGAAGCAGCAACCGTACCAGACTGCTCTTTTGAGAGTTGTTCTCACTGTGGTGTCTGTGGTACAGACTTTGGTCATAATATTGTCATTCCACCACCTCCTATCCCAAAATTTGCTGGTGAATTTGTGCCAAATACAGCGAAAGCACAAAGATTGCGTGTCTGGTTTGGTAAACTAGGCAGTATGGCTCTGGTAGGTCATTTAGATTTAATGCGCCTATTTGATAGAGCCGTGCGCCGAGCAGGATTGCCAATTTCTTTTACTGGCGGTTTTCATCCTACTCCTCGGCTCTCTATTGCCCATGCTTTATCTTTAGGTGTCACAAGCAGTGGTGAAATTATTGAATTTGATCTGACACAGCAACTTGATATAGAAACGTTCCACCAAAAACTGGCTGATGCTTTACCTTTAGAGATTCCCATATATCAGGTGGAACAGCTAGATCTAAAAGCAAGTTCTGCAAGTCAACTTTTAGAAGCTGCGGAATATCTCATGACTGTATCTTGCGTGGAGGAAGCAATATCGACACAATGGCAAGGCTGGATTGATATCATTAAAGCCAAAACTGAGATTTGGTGGGAACATACAACGAAATCAGGCAAGACTCAGTTAGTAAATCTGCGCGATCGCTTGAGTGAGTTAGAACTCATTGAATCACCAATAAACCTTGAACATCAGGATTCTACAGTTATCTTGCGTTATG
>JANNOF010000151.1:0-15071 GCA_031398925.1 Gloeobacteraceae cyanobacterium SOY_34_metabat_371
CAGCAACTTTATTTCCAGGTGTTAATCCTGGGGATGTGGGCTTTAAACGTCAGATCGGTATAAATTTGAATCCTGGTAGGCTCATTTTAGATTATATTTTTCAAGTCAACCCATTGGTAACTTTTAATTCCGGCTCTCCTAGAGTAATTCTTGAAATACAAGGTGGTGGGGAGACAAGTAACACAGGCACAATCACAAGATATGTAGATGATTGGGTTAGTCAAGCTCTTCCAACCAATGATTTTCTTTCTCAACAACTCAGTACTCAATACTTGCGGAAACATCTTGGAAGACAAAAAGTAAATGTACCTGGAGCTATTCCTAATAATGCTTGGAAAAGGCAGTTAGATCAAATTCTTAAAAAAGCTTATATTGCTCGTCAATTTAACGGATCTTTTGCATTAGTTACAGGAGAGGTTTTACATGATTATATAAAGCGTTCAATTCCAGTTGGTCAAAGTTATTTTCCAACTTGGGAAGTGGCTCTACTAGGAATTTCCGAAATCCCATCAAGTTTGCCTGGACCTATTCCCATTACAGCAGTTTCTAAAGTAGATTTTATGACATTAGCTGACTTTATTTCTGCTCTACAAAATATGGCGCTACCACTTCACTTACCTAATCCTTTTCATGGGACATACACGACACTTGCCAATAGGATTTTTTCGGTACCGTAACGTCACGGATCCGATTTTTTGATCTGGGACCGGACCCATTGCCCGGTGGTGTTGATCCAACTCCAAATATTCTTAGGCTCCGGTTCCGGCAGATTCGCTGATGGGGGTTTTTCACGGGCTAATTGGGCATCCCAACGCCCCAAATCCGTGTCATACAAACGGGCACGTTCTTGAATTTTTTCTTGGGCTGGACCGGGGTCCTGGGTCCGAATCCGGGAGGCTAGATCGGCCACAATATCCGAGGGGATGGGCGTACCCGTTGGTTTCGGCGGTACAGCCGTCTTGGAACCTTGAATTTTTTTAGCCTTGGTTGCTACTTCTAGTGCAGCATTACTGGCGGAGGGAGGCAAGGGCTTGGAACGTTGGAGGCGGTCACGAATAGCTCCGGCATCTACGGGACGTTCCTCCGCTGGACTCAGGCAATCTTCGATAAGATCAATGAGGTGCTCAGGGATCTGACGCCGGGCTAAGAGGCGACGGACATTAACGGGTTCAGCCTCCACATCACCAATCAACAGTTGAAAAGATGTAACCCCCAAAGCATAGACATCGCCTTTTTTTAGTCCAGCCAAGTCTTCGCGGTTAACTTTGCCTTGACGGATCTCAGAGGGGATATAAAGGGGTGTCCCGGCAACCCCCAAACCCACAGAGGAATAGCCTTTAGCCAGTTGATTTAAAAAAGATAGATTATATTCCACCCCGATCCGTCCAAGGCCAAAATCAGTAATTACGGCTTGACCTTGGCTATCCAACAGGACATTCCCTGGTTTAATATCCCGATGCACGATGCCTAGGCGATGGGCAATGGCTAAACCCGTAGCAATTTCTTCGATCAAAGAAATGGCTTTGACTAGGGAGACTTGACCTTCTTTGGCCTGTTGGCGACTGATCCAATCCACGAGATCTCCGCCGGGACAAAAGGCAAAAGCCAAATAGGGCGGGTCTAGGGCAAAGTTTGATTGTTCAAGGCGCACAATATAGGGGGTTTTGAGCTTGCCTAACAGTTCGCGTAAGAGATCCCGCTCTTGCCTAAGGACTTGAGCTGCTAGAGGATCAGTACAAAATTTGACCGCATGTTCTACTTGTTGGTCTAGATGATACGCGCGCCAAACTTCTCCAAAGCTCCCGGCCCCAATAAATTGCCGTAATTGATATTGACCATCGGACGTAATATATCCAGGATCAAATTGGAGGGGCCGTAATGGAACCACCCGCGAAAAATCTGCGACGCTGGCTAGAACTTTTGATCCGGCTTGAAAAGTCCGGGGTAGGTTGAGCAGCGTAGCTTCGAGTTCGGCCTGTTTTTGAGGGTCAAGAATTTGGGTCTGCTCGGCCTGGGCCTCATTGATCGCCTCACGGACTTCTTGGGGGGTAAGTTGCGCAATAGCCTCTGCGTTGTCCTGGGGCATTTGCCCTGGTAAAAACCATTCCCGGCGGATCACTTCAACCACAGCGATCCCGGCGCGGAGCGCTGGTACATCGAGTAACTCAGCCCCTCCGGCCCAAAGTGCTTTGAGTAGCACCCTTCCAATTTCATTCTTTGGCGTCGCAGGCATGGGTTAGATCCACTTAGCTCACATTGAACCTACAGCTTGATTATTCTAGATAAGCTGACGCTTAACTTACTTGGAGCAAATATCCCAACCTAACCATTACCTTTATACCTCACCGTTCCCAACCGTGGGGCAGCCATAAATACCATTACCCCACGTCGCTAGGGGCCTAAACCAAGGGCTTAAGCATTATGTCCTGGGCGTCATGAATAACCGGAAGCGCGATTAGAACAGGGGTTAGGGGAGGTCGCAAAACAAGGGGTAGTTCGACTAAAAATGAATTCCAACCCTTAAGGGCACTATGATCCAACCGCGACGCGACATGGATCTGACCTTGAAGCTGTTCAACAATTTTTTTGACTAGGGCCAATCCCAACCCCGTTCCCCCTTGACTCCAGGGGTCATTATTAGGAATACGGTAAAATTTTTGAAAAATTCGTTCTTGTTCTTCCATGGGAATGGGAGGACCACTATTCATTATGGTCAACTGGATCCGTTGTGCTTTAAGGCTTACCTGAAGACGGATCTGACCCTTTGGGGGCGTGTATTTACAGGCATTATTAACCAATTCAACGATTACTCTTTTCAGGCTATTGGTGTCAGAAACTATCTTAGGTATAATCGGTAAAATCTCAATACTTAAAAGCAGGTCGCGTTGTAAGGCACGGTTTTGAAAGGGTGCCAAAATATCAGGGAGCCAGTGCTGAAGTACAATATCTTCGGTTTTGAGGAGGCGTTCGCCAGCATCAAGTTGTTGGAGGTCTAAAAGATCATTGATTAAGTTAATTTCGCGGGTACATTCTTTATCAAGAACTTCTAAATAAACATTAGCGCGTTCTAGATCCGCAGCTCCCTTAAGCATATAAATTGCCATTTTAATATTGGTCATGGGGGTTCTGAGTTCATGGGAAACCGTACTCAGAAAATCATCCTTTAAAAGATTAAGCCGTTGGAGTTCAGCGATCTGGGCGCTACGGACTTCCGCCGCTTGTTGTTCTTGACGGAGTAGGGCAGAGGTGAGTTTAAAAACATGGGCATGGGCTATGAGCAGCACACTCACATCTAAAATCTGCGGAACCTCAGTAACCACTACCAACGGTTCATAGGCTGTCTCACTGATCCGGGCTAGGGCTGCATTCAGTCCTTCAGCAATGGGTAAATCCCCCTCTAGGGCCAAAAAATTCCGCGCATTTTGAAACTCGGGTAGTTCATAAATAGGGCGCTTTAAAAAAACATCCAAGGCATAGGGCTGGCTGAGTCGTTCTAATAAACGACGCCGTGAGATCAAGGCTAAAACATTGTTTCCTTCAACAACCAACACCCCTGGTAAAGTTGGATTGTGCTGGAAAACGTCACGAATTTTTTTGCAGGGAGCACCCGGTTCCACCTGATAAACAGCCAGAGGTAGGTCCCGTAGGGAAGAATTGATGTGTAGGGACTGCAGGTAGTGAGGATGCATAGCCTACGTTAGGGGTCTTAGTATTAGACGGGGGAGTCTAAACTAGCTAAGCCTAACCTAGTTGATCCTGAAAGATCAAGCGTGCACCATCTACGGGAACTACTGACCCAATACGCCAAGCGGGGAGATCGTGATGGTGTAAAAAATCCAGGCTTTCAGTTACAGCCTCCGGTGGAACTACTAAAACCATACCAATGCCTTGATTAAACGTTTCATCCAAAACCTTTTGCGATAATTGTCCCTGCTTTTGTAACCAGCTAAAGATGCCCGGTAAAGGCCAGCTACCACGCTCAATGTGCGCTGCTAGATCAAGGGGTAAACACCGGGGAAGATTTTCGATCAATCCCCCTCCGGTGATATGGGCAAGGCCATGAATGGGTACACCAGCCTGTAAAGCGGCACGGATCGGCTGTACATAGATCCGCGTTGGGGTCAGTAGACAATCGCCGAGGGTAGCGCCCAGTTCGGGAATCCACTCCGTAAGGGGTATATCTAGGGTTGCAATAATCCGGCGGACTAGGCTAAAGCCATTGCTATGCAAGCCCGAACTCGCTAGACCAATTAATTGATCTCCGGCTTGGGCACGGGAGCTATCAAAAAGCTTAGCCCGTTCGACAATTCCCACACAAAAACCCGCCAGATCATACTCCCCTGGGGGATAAAATCCTGGCATTTCAGCGGTTTCCCCGCCCAATAAAGCACACCCAGCCTCTCGACAGCCTTGAGCGATCCCAGCGACGACTTGTTCAAGGACTTCGGGTTCAAGTTTACCCGTCGCTAGATAATCCAGAAAAAAGAGTGGCTCGGCTCCTTGACATAGCACATCGTTGACATTCATGGCCACACAGTCAATGCCGATGGTGTCATGGCGATTGAGGGCAAAGGCTAATTTGAGCTTAGTACCAACGCCATCCGTACCTGAAACCAGAACCGGCTCTTGATACCCGGTGGGTAGGGCAAAAAGACCCCCAAATTGTCCAATCCCGCCCAAAACCCCAGGGCGATGGGTGCTTTGGGTATGGCGGCGGATCCGTTCTATAAATTCTTGACCGCGTTGGAGACTGACTCCAGACTGTTCGTAATCCATTGCCAATGCGTCGCTTTGGGTTAGTAAATGTACGTGAATTTGACGGTTATGGGCATTTTAGCAGGCTTCGGCACTACTCCTGGAAGCATAATGTGTCCTTTGCTACAGAATTTTCACTGTTCTTCCGTGGTACGGTGCACACTAACGTTTATCGAGGCAATACCAATGCAAGGCAAGCTATTTCAACTTGGCCTGACAGCAACTTTTTTGCTGACCTTGATAGCCCCAGTTCACGCCAATGATATTCCTATCCCAGCCCCTATTATTTCTTTGGTGGATAATCCTGTTTTAGATAGCCCTATTTTGTCTCGGTCCTATGTTGATCACAGTAATGAACGGGTGGTTATTTATGTCCGAGGCTTGCCTTTACTGTATTTGAAGGCCAACGAAGCTCATTTAGATGCGGCGCTGTTACAAGCCAAGGCTACGGTTCTCGCCCTCAACGCCGTTCCACAAAACCAGCAACCCCTCCAGATCACCCAAGATCTAGACACGATTGTGATTCAAAGTGCAGATCAAACCCTCATTCGTTTAACTCCCTTGGTGCAAGCGCCCTTGGCCCCCGATCTCCAAGGTGTTAATTTAGCCCTGGGGTTAGCCCAGCAGATTAGCAAGGCCCTCGATCTACCTAAGCCCCTGATCAATGAGCGGTTACAACCCAAACCTGCATCGGCTTTGGCGGCACTTAATTCCGTTGTAGAACGGGTGATCCAGAAGTTCAGTGGGCGCGCTTCTTGGTACGGCAATGAATTTCATGGTAGACCCACGGCTAGTGGGGCACGCTTCGACGCCCAAGCCCTAACGGCTGCCCATCGCACCTTACCTTTTGGCACTAAGATCCGCGTTACTAACCTGAGTAATGGTCAAAATGTTGTGGTCAAAGTAAACGACCGGGGACCGTTCTCCCCTGGAAGGATCCTAGATGTTTCCCGGGCCGCTGCTCAAGTTCTGGGCATGATCCGCTCTGGCACAGCCAACGTTAAGATCGAAGTGCTCAAGAAAAAGTAGCCGATAAAGTAACCGATGCGGATCATAGGTTTGACGGGGGGCTTGGGTACAGGAAAGTCCACCGTAGCGCAGATCCTAGAAGCGCAAAGGATCCCAGTTTGGGATGCTGATGTTGCGGCAAGGAAGGTTGTGGCACCAGGTATGCCCGCCCTTGAGCGTATTACAGCTCATTTTGGTTCAGCAGTCATAGCCCCTACAGGGACCTTGAAACGAGATTGCTTAGGAGCAATTATCTTTGCCGATCCCCAGCAACGCCTGTGGTTAGAGACGCTGATCCATCCCTTAGTGCGGCACGATGCCCAACAGTGGTTGGCCCAACAGATAGATCCCGTTGTAACCCTAGTGATCCCTCTTTTGTTTGAAGCCCAAATGACCGATCTGGTAACAGAAATTTGGGTGGTGACCTGTGCTGCTACACTCCAGCGGGCTAGAATCCGAGCGCGTGATCAGTTAACCGACGCGCAGATCACCCAGCGTTTAGCCAGTCAATGGTCGTTAGAGCGAAAGGTTGCCCTAGCTCAGGTTGTGATTCATAACGATGGCAGCCGGGATAATTTAGCAGATCAGGTACTTCTGGCATTGCGCCGGTAGCCAGACTTGGGTATGCTCCCTGCATAAGTCCTTGAGAGTTGGTTATGTCCCGTACACCCAGTGAGTTCGGCCTGCACATATACCTCAACGGAGGGATGCATCAAGTGATCCGCATGAAGAATTACAAAGACATCAACGACATTGTCCAGCAGGTGTTTATGCAACCGACCGAGGGCAATGACTTCCTTAATATTCCCATGCCCCTCGAAGGGGAATACATGATCGTCCGACCGAGTCAGATCGCAGCGCTCCATGTGGAGCCGTTGTTTAGTACCAGTTACGATTAAGCCCGATGTTTACTCCTGACGGCTATCTCACGTGGATCAGCAGGGTCTATCCCCAGATCCGCTATGACTTGGCCACCAGTGGCATGGCTAGCCCTGGTATGTCCTGGATCAAAGAAATCTTACCTTTGGATGATTTTGGGTCCAATGTCCGCTTTCAAGAAGCCCTAGCCCAGAGTTATGCCCTTGATCCCCAAGGCATTGTCTTGACCCTAGGAACTTCCCAAGCCCTTTTTGCGGTTCTGGCGGCCCTACTCGGTCCAGGAGACCGGGTGCTGGTAGAACATCCGGTATATGAACCGCTTTGGTCTATTCCCCAAGCCCTAGGGGCTGAGGTGACATTTTTTCAACGGTCAACGGGTTTTGAAGCCCTAGATCCTCAAGGCTATAAAGTCGTGGTAGTGAGTGATCCCCACAATCCGACCGGGCACGTGTTGGCTGCGCCCCAACTCCAGGATTTGGGGGAGCGATGTCAACAGGCGGGGGCTTGGCTTTTGATTGATGAAGTCTACCGAGATTTTTTAGCCCCCACCCTGACTACCGCCCGGAAGCTCCATCCCCAGATCCTAACCGTGAGTTCTTTAACTAAAGTCTATGGTTTGGGCTGGATCCGCGCCGGTTGGATCTTTGCACCAGTAGCTGTAAGTACCCGGAGCCAAGGCATTTTGCGTAGCTTAACGGGCAATAATCCACCGGCGACCGCAGCCCTAGCCTACGCCGCTTGGCAACAGCGAGAACTATTTTGGCAGCTCAGCCACCAACGAGCGATGCTTAATCGCCGGATCGTCGAACAATGGCTGCTCACCCAACCCCAACTGAGCTGGGACCCTCCTCCAGCGGGACTATTTGGCTTTATACGGCATAGTAGTGGAGCGGATCTGCGCCCTCGAATTGAAGAAGGGCTACGGGATCACGGGGTCTTGGTTATTCCAGGCAGTTTTTTTGGTGACCCCACCGGATTTCGCTTGGGCTGGAGTTGTGATAGCGATCAACTCTGGGCTGGGTTAGAACGTTTAGCTAAGGTACTGAGTTAAATAATGCCCCGTCCACCCAGTCGCAAAAAACAACAGATCCGGGCCGTTGCGGTCTTGGCCCGTCTCAAAAACCAGTATCCTGATGCCACCTGTTCCTTGGACTATCAAAGCCCCGTCCAACTTTTAGTGGCGACGATCCTATCGGCCCAATGTACCGATGAACGTGTTAATAAAGTTACCCCGGATCTTTTTAGACAATTTCCCGATGCGCCTAGTTTGGCAGCCTCTGATCTTTTGGAATTGGAAGCTCTGATCCGTTCTACGGGCTTTTATCACAATAAGGCGCGCCACATCCAAGGGGCCACCCGCCGGATCATGGACGCCTTTGGGGGTGAAGTTCCCCAGACCATGGCAGAACTCTTGACGCTACCGGGGGTAGCCCGCAAGACGGCCAACGTTGTCCTAGCCCATGCTTTTGGCATCAATGCCGGGGTAACCGTCGATACCCATGTGAAACGGCTGAGTCAGCGTTTAGGCTTTACCGATCAAGAAGACCCGCAAAAGATCGAGCAAGACCTGATCCCCCTTTTACCCCAAGCCGATTGGGAACATTGGTCGATTCGCCTGATCTATCACGGACGGGCGGTGTGTAAGGCCCGCAGTCCCCAGTGTGGGGTCTGTTTTTTAGCGGATCTCTGTCCTTCGGCGGTCAAATACAGTTAATAAAATAGCGCCCACCACAAATCCCCCCGCATGGGCCCAGTAGGCGATGCCGCCTTTTTCCATGCCTACATTCGCGGCTACGCCCAAGCTCAACAGGCTAAAGAAAAACTGCTGAACGAACCACCAGCCCAAAAAATAGAGGGCCCGGATCTCAAAGGGGATCGGAATCCAGCCCAACGGAATGATCATCAACACTTTGGCTCTGGGAAACCGGATTACATAGGCACCTAAAACCCCAGCAATGGCACCACTGGCCCCTAAATTAGGCAGCTTAGAGAGGGGATCAAAAAATAGTTGAATTAAGGTTGCCCCCAGGCCACAAAGAAGATAAAAGGCCAAGAAGCCTGCATGTCCCATGCGGTCTTCCACGTTATCGCCAAAGACCCAGAGGTATAGCATATTGCCGCCTAAATGCAGCCATCCGGCATGGAGAAATAGCGCAGTAATGAGGGGATATAGGGCTCCTAAATTTTGAAACTTACCTTGTAGAACAAGATCCAAGTTTTCCGTAGTTGTCTTAGGAATGACGGCAAATTGTTTAAAAAAGACTTCTAGGGCTGACTCACTCAGAAAAAATTCATACCCAAAAACAAAAAGATTAAGCAGGATCAGGCAGTAGGTGACATAGGGCACTTGATGACGCGGATTGCTATCTCGAATGGGGACCATCAGGACTCCGCAGGCATTTGCGGTAGACACGTTCCGGCTCGGATCAAACCCACCCGGCGCCTGATGGCCTCTTGAAGGGTACTAAATGGACCCCAGGTTTGCTGAGCCTCGGTTAGCGGTTCGTTACTGATCTGGCAGGTTTGATCCGGTAATTGACAAATAAACCATTGGGGCTGAGGTGTTATGGCCATAACGATCCATCTAGGCTTCTTCAGCATAATATTGAACTAGTTGCACCAAGGCAGGGGTTATGGATCCGGTTCTCTTTTTTGGGGCGTTAGGGATTGTTGTCCTTTTTGTGGGTGGGATCGGTTATTTTATCTTCACCCTTTCTCGTAACGGACAACGCTTGTTCTAGATTTTAGCAATTGCAAATCGTTCAGGGGTAGCAGTCTACCCGCTATAATAAAGAGCTTGTCCGGGTCTAAGATCCGGTCATTATTGTGTTTAAGTCCAGAGCGCTGAGGGAAAAACCGTGACTCAAGAACAGCAGCCCGTAAAGTTTCTCAATCGTAAGATCGACAAAAAAGGGCTAAATCGGCTAATTTCCTGGGCCTACGCCAACTATGGCACTGCAAAAACCGCCCAGATGGCAGATTCTCTAAAAAATCTTGGCTTTCACTTTGCCACCCGTGCCGGAGTCTCGATCTCCGTTGAAGATTTAGAAGTACCCAAAACCAAACGGGCGATTTTAGACCGGGCCGAAAAAGAAATTAAACGGGCCGAAGAACGTTATACCCGTGGCGAAATCACCGAGATCGAACGCTATCAAAAAGTTATTGATACCTGGGCTGGAGCCACCGAAGAACTGACCGAACAGGTGCGGCTTAATTTTCAAGATAATCGTCCCCTCAACTCCGTCGGGATGATGGCCTTTTCTGGAGCACGGGGCAATCTTTCCCAGGTGCGGCAATTGGTAGGTATGCGCGGTTTGATGGCTGATCCCCAAGGCGAGATCATTGACCAACCGATCAAAACCAATTTCCGAGAAGGCCTCAACGTCACCGAGTACATTATTTCTTCCTACGGTGCCCGTAAGGGTCTAGTAGATACTGCGCTACGTACGGCTGACTCCGGGTACTTGACCCGCCGTCTGGTGGATGTGGCCCAAGATGTGATTGTCCGTGAGGATGATTGCCTGACCACACGGGCCATTACGGTTACCCCCCTACGGGACGGGGACAAAGTCGTGATCGCCCTTAAGGACCGGATTGTGGGTCGGATCTTAGCTGAAGATGTCCTCCACCCCATGACCCAAGAGGTCCTTGCCCAACGCAACCAACCGATCACCATTGAAGTAGCTGAAGTCTTTACCCAAGCGCGGGTGGAGAGTCTGCGGATGCGTTCGCCCTTGACCTGTGAAGCCAACCGTTCCGTGTGCCGTTTGTGCTACGGCTGGTCCTTGGCCCACGGACAACTGGTGGATATTGGTGAAGCCGTTGGGATCATCGCGGCCCAGTCCATCGGTGAACCGGGAACCCAACTGACGATGCGGACCTTCCACACCGGAGGGGTCTTCACCCGTGAACAGGCCAAGCTGATCAGGACGGAAACCGCGGGTACCGTAGCCATACCCGCTACCCTGCGCACCCGGGTTTTTCGGACCCGTCATGGGGATGAAGCCCTGTATATTGAGCAAGCCGGGACCCTAGATATCACCGGCCCGAAGAACAAAGAAACCATTGCGCTGCCCTTAGGGGCCACGGTTTACGTTAAAAATGGTCAAATCGTAGAATCTGACGCTTTAGTGGCTGAGGTCGCCATCACCGGAAAAACCGCCCGGAAGACCACAGAGAAAGCGATCAAAGAAGTTACTTCAGATTTGGCAGGTCAAGTCCAGTTTGCCGATCTAACCGTTGAGATCAAAACCGACCGTCAGGGCAACGAAACCCAATTTTCGGGCCGCCAAGGGGGATTGCTTTGGGTCTTGTCCGGTCAGGTGTATAACCTTCCGCCGGGCGCTGAAGGGTCCGTTGAAGAAGGCGTGGATCTTGCGGCTGGGGGCGTTTTGGCCCAGACCCGTTTGGTCAGTGAACGGGGGGGGCAGGTCCGGGTTAAAGACTTAGACCTCAAAGGTGACCGTGAAGTTGAGATCATCACTGCCTCTTTATTGTTGGATCAAGCCCTCGTCCGGGAAGAAAAGAATAAGGGCCGCGAACAGTTGACCCTAAGTACCCAGAGCGGTCAGGTGTTCATTCTCAAGGCCACGCCCGGTAGCAAGGTCTACAACGGTCAGGTGGTCGCGGAACTCGTAGATGACCGGTACCGCACCAAGACGGGGGGCTTGCTTAAGTTTGCAGGCTTAGAAATCTCTAAATCCCGCTCTAAGCAGGGCTACGAAGTGGTCAAGGGCGGTACGCTCCTGTGGATCCCTGAAGAAACCCACGAAGTCAACAAAGACATTTCTTTGTTAGAAGTTGAGGATGGGCAATTTGTCGAAGCAGGTACCTCCATTGTCAAAGACATTTACTGTCAGACCAGTGGTGTAGTAGGGGTTTTACAACGCAATGATATTCTGCGTGAGTTGATTATCCGTCCCGGCAATTTGCACCTGATCCAGGATCCTTCGGTGCTGATGGTGCCCAATGAATCCCTAGCCTATCCCGGCACAGAGGTTTTAGAAGGGGTGGTCGTTGAGGATCTGCGGTATGTCGAAGTGATCGAAACTCCAGAGGGCATTGCTGTCCTGTTGCGCCCGGTGGTAGAGTTTCCCGTCGCTTCTCAACCCGTCGTCCCCAATCAAGCTGTCATCTCTCAAGATGGCATGGGCATCCGTCTAAAAGTGGTTCAACGCATTCCATTTCGCGATGGTGAACGGGTCAAGGCAGTGGATGGGATCGACCTCCTCAAAACCCAACTTGCTTTAGATGTAGATGAACAGACCGTTCAGCTAGCTGCAGATATTGAACTGATCCCCCATCCTACGGAAGCGGGTATTCAACTTCTACAGATGGTGATCCTGGAGACTTTGCTCGTCCGTGGCGACCGCAACTCTGACCGTATGAGCGGTAATACGCGCACCCGCCTTTTGGTTAAAGATGGGGACCGCATTGAACCCCACGCTGAAGTAGCCCGTACCGAGATCCTTTCTCGAGATGCAGGCCGCGTCTTGAGTATGTCTCGGTTTGGCAACACTGTCCGTCGGATCATTTTGTTGACCGAGGAAGACCTGGTACGGATGGCAATTACCAAAACCGACTGTACCCGTCATCAGTTGGTCCGCCAAGGCGATGTTGTTGGTACCCATGAAGGTCAGCCCGTTTACGCCACCACCTCCGGGGAAGTGGAGCAGATCAGCAAAGGCGAAATTGTTCTGCGCCACGGACGGCCCTATTTGATCTCTGGTGGTGCCATTCTCTTGGTTGAAAACCATGATCTGGTGCAACGGGGAGATACGCTTTCGCTACTGGTCTATGAACGCGCCAAGACCGGGGATATTATCCAAGGTCTACCTCGGGTTGAAGAGTTGCTCGAAGCCCGTAAACCCAAGGAAATGTGCGTCCTAGCCGAGCGTAGTGGGCGGATCCAAGTTACCCAGACCGCCGATGAAACCTACCAAGTCAAGATCATTGAAACCGATGATACCGTAGTGGATTATTCTAATCTCTCTAGCCACAACTTAGTGGTTATGGATGGTCAGGATATCCGAGCCGGAGAACCCATAACCGATGGTCCGGCGAATCCCCATGACATCCTGCGGGTCTTTACCGAACGCTACGGGATCCAGCGCGGGATCGAAGCGGTACAGCGGTATCTAGTGGATGAAGTGCAATCGGTGTACTGCTCCCAGGGCGTTGAGATCTCCGACAAACACGTGGAAGTGATCGTCAGACAAATGACTTCCAAAGTGCGGGTCGATGATGGGGGCGATACTACTTTTCTACCGGGCGAACTGATTGAACTCCGTCAGATCGATCAGGTCAATGAAACCATGTCGATCACCGGAAGTGCCCCCGCCCTCTGTACCCCTGTGCTCTTGGGCATTACCAAGGCATCCCTCAATACCGATTCCTTTATCTCTGCGGCCTCCTTCCAAGAGACGACCCGTGTCCTCACAGAAGCGGCAATTGAGGGTAAATCGGATTGGCTGCGCGGACTCAAGGAGAACGTCATCATTGGACGCTTGATCCCAGCGGGGACAGGCTTCAATAGTTTTGAAGAGCCTACCGATGAGATCCTGGGCCCTGAGGAAGAGGATACGTTAGGCTTTGAAGAAACCTACGGAGCTGCCCGCTACGCCTTTAGTCCGAGTGCTGAGGAAGTCGAAAACTTCACCGTTATTGAAACCGCGGTGGTGGATGACGACGACTAACTATGGATTAGGGAATAAGAGTTCCAAGGGTTCCACCCTTGTGTCAACATAGGTACGGGGGCATTAGCCCCCACTCACGGCGGTGTAGCCAAGCGGTAAGGCAGGGGCCTGCAAAGCCTTCACCCCCAGTTCGAATCTGGGCGCCGCCTCCACTTTAATTTCTGTTGGCTGATCTTCTCAAGGTGATCTTCCTGTGACTCCAACACCCCAAGCTCCTGATGTCAGCCAAAACCTCAAATCCCTGGGCCTAGGCGGGATTATAGGCTATGGGATCACCTCTGCCATTACGTATACCGTGACATTTTTTTTGGTTTGGCAAGCACTGCCCAATCCTGAACAAAATGTTTGGGCTGCCCTAGGGGCCACCTGGCTCGCAGCCCGTGTGACGCAACCCATTCGCGTCGGAGGAGCCGTGCTTGCAGCGGGGTTATTCAGTCGCTTTGGCCCCAAAATCCAAGCGAAACCCTAGGGTAGATTTTTCAAAGAACTATTGAATAGTAAATCCTGAGTGCTAATAATAGTGATTAGTTTATTGTGTTGCTGTGAAATTATTGTTTATTACACCAGTTTGTACTTCTGGTAAGGTCAGTAATTCTGCTAAGAATAGGAAGATCAACATTTGGGGTATGCTACAGCCAAGATCCCTACCGCACCGGAGCTAAGTACGGTTATGGCACTAAAATGTGTAACCTGCGGTGAAAGTAATATTAATACTGCTTCCCATTGCCGGAGTTGCCAAACTCCCTTGCAGCAATTATTGTATGCCCTGCCCCCCGGTACTACGTTGCAGGCAGGAAAATATGTCATTGAGAAAGTCTTAGGGGAAGGGGGCTTTGGCATCACCTACCAGGCCACTGATGGCATACGCCCGGTGGCGATCAAAGAACTATTTCCCAGGGGATCGGCTCGTCAGGCCAATTTTGCACCGATCCTGCCCGCAGGTCGGACTAGAGTTTGGTTTGAACGTACCTGTGGCCAATTTTTAGAGGAAGTAAGCCGACTTTTGCCCTTTGATAACCGCAATATTGTCCGTGTTTATGATTGCTTTCGGGAAAATGAAACGGCCTACATGGTCATGGAACTGATCAAAGGCCGTAACCTCAGTGTTTATATCCGAGCGCGTGGCCCTTTAGCACCCGTCGAAGCGATCAAATTTTTAGCCCAGATTGGCATTGCCCTAGAGCTTTTACATCGCGGTGGGTTGGTACATCGCGATATCAAATCTGAAAACATTTTGATCGACGATAAACAACGGGCCGTACTGATTGATTTTGGATCCATGCAACCTTCGGCGGAAGAAGTCAGTGATACCGAATTTTCAGTGGTCAGTCATGGGTTTTCACCCCCAGAACTCTACCAATACCAAACCCATTACACCCCTGCGGTGGATATTTATGGTCTTGCGGCCACGGCCTACAATCTTTTGACGGCCCAAGTCCCTACTGCGGCCCCAGACCGCTTGAAAGGATTTCCCGTAGAGTCTACCCGGACGTTTAATAAATTGGTCAGCAACCAATTAGAACAAGTTATTTTAAAAGGCTTAGCGCTAGATCCCGCCCAGCGTCCTGCCTCTACCATGGCCCTGATCCGCGAACTCGTCACCAATGACACGACAACCCCAGTTATGCCCCCGTCCCGTCAGCAATCCCAAGTGCGCCCCACGATCCCTCCCCGTAGGCCCAATGCCCCCCCCACCCCCCCGCGCCCCCGCCCCAACCGACGGATGGGCGGGCG
>JANNOF010000158.1:0-5424 GCA_031398925.1 Gloeobacteraceae cyanobacterium SOY_34_metabat_371
GCAAGCACCCTAATTTCAATGGGTACAACACTTAACGTTATATTAATGGGCGCTATGGTTACCCCACTAGCTATCCCCGTGATCGTCAGGGTACTGGTGGTAAGGGGTGTTGTCTCAACCGTAGTAATTGTTAGGGTTGAAGTATTAACATCAGTCGGATCGGGATCAAAACTGGCGGTTGCTCCAGTCGGTAAACCATTAACTTCCAGATCTACGGCCCCACTAAAGTTCGTCCGGGCGAGATTAATGATGTAGTTAGCGCTTTGACCGGGACTTACCGTTTGATCCGTAGGGGTAGCACTAAGCGTAACTGCGGGTAGGGCCTTAACTTCTAAACTAACGGTCGTATCCGTAATAGGTACGCCACTAGCAGTCCCCGTGATCGTCAAAATGCTGCTCCCTAAGGGCGTACTCCCCGTGGTCGTCACCGTTAGGGTGGAAATATTGTTTTCCGTAGGATCAGGATCAAAACTAGCAGTAGCTCCGGTCGGTAAACCACTCACCTCAAGATCTACGGCCCCAGTAAAGTTCGTCCGGGCGAGATTAATAGTGTAGGTGGCACTGCTCCCGACGATAACCGTTTGCTCCGTAGGTGTAGCCCCGAGGGTCACTTGGGGAGCGGCGTTGACCGTGAGGCTGGTGGTAATAGGATCAATGGTTAACCCCGCCACGGTGGCTGTGATCGTCAAGGTACTTGTCCCCGTTGGCGTACTCCCCGTGGTCGTCACCGTCAGGGTTGAAGTATTGTTTCCCGTAGGATCAGGGTCAAAACTGGCGGTTGCTCCGGTTGGTAAACCACTCACCTCAAGATCTACGGCCCCACTAAAGCTCGTCCGGGCGAGGTTAATGGTGTAGGTGGCACTGCTCCCGGCAATTACCGTTTGATTGACGGGGCTAGTACTTAGGGTTACCACTGAGATAAGTGCAGCATTGTTAACCAAATAATCGCGGGTAGTTTGGAAGACCCAGGCGGTTTTAGTCCCTCCCCCCGTGATGGTGTTGTCATAGCCCCCTAGGTACACCTGATTTTGGGAGGGATCAAAGGGAGAAATTTGTAGAGTACGCATACAATTCAAAACATTAGTGGTCCCTCCAGCCACTGGGGTGGGATCAACGGTGGGTGGAATTAGGCTACCAAAGCGATAGGTGCCATTGTCATAGCGCACCAGGTAGGGAGCATCGGAGTTCCAGCCATTGAGGTTGAACTGCACCGTACAGGTAGCAGGATTGGCACATAGCTGGGCTTGGGTGCCAAAGATTGTCACGGTTCTTCCCGTCGTCGGATCGATAAAGCGTGGTAACCCACTAAAAGCTTGGAGGTAACCAGTCAATTGAAAAATTGGGGCGGTAGTCAGTCCATATTGGGCATACTCTTGCTTGAATATTTGAACCATATCCAGTTCATTCGTGCGGGCGAAGTTATTATCTGGATCTAGGGTAAAAGTTGCACCATTAGAACCCACTAGGGCCATAAACAAGACCTTACGGTTGGCGTTTAAGGGGTCGGGCATACAGGTTAGCCCTCTAAACTCTGGACTATAGAGGGGATTGCCCTGATTACTGGTATCGGAATAAACGATTTCCCAAGCAGGGTTTGCCCCATCGATCCGACGAAAAAGATTGCGAGCCGCAGTCAGGTATACGACCCCATTGCATTCCACCATTCCCAAAGGGCGCAGATCGTAGCTAACTTCCAGGGTTGGAAGCCATTGGACTTGACCGGGCTTGCTACCGTCGTAGGTTCCCGCATAGACTCCGCTATCGGTCGCCGCGAGAATTCTTTGTTCCCCGGTCACGGTATCTATATGGATGCCCATGGCTCGGATCTCACCAAAGGTACCCTGTTCAGAAGTTGCAGATAAAACCGTTTCAATCCATATTCCGGTGCTGTCATTGCGGTTATAGATAGAAACTTTACCCGACCGATTAACTACACCTGCAAATAGAATAGTGACGGGATCAGGGAGGGGTTGCCCCGTGCCATCTTTCGTAAAGGTCAAAGATTCCATAGAACCAAGGGCCACATATTGAGTTACATTTCCGGTTAAAAGGGATGAGAAACTGGCTTCAGTAGTCCAGGTTCCCGTCGCCGAATCCAGCGCAATGATCTGTGGTCCAAGGTTGGGTTGGGTGTCGTTCAACATCCCCGTACCCATATATAGACGTCCCTTGTGAATAGCCGAAACCCGCACCTCAGCTCCATAGGTTTCATTGCCGTTGGGATCAAGAGTCCCTGGAAAGTACGATTGTGTGGGTAGGGTTTGGGCCACGACCGGAGTAACAAACAAGCAGGAAAGCAGCAGTAACTTTTTTAGGGCAAACATTCGATGTTCAAGGGGAATATGTAATCAAAACAATACCTGGAACATTAGAAAAAAAACTATGATCTTTGTCACAAAAAGACTAAGAATTGTTAAATAGTCTAGATATTTCTTGACTCAAGGATGAGAGTGACGGTACATATGCTGGAACTTAGTACTAAGAGATTGCTTGCTCGTCCCCTGCATTTTAATTGTTATGGATCATCGTCACTGACTGCAACCGCAATATCAAAATGAAGTACATCTTCGCGTACCCCCAACTTTGTATAGAGTGCAATTGCAGGACTATCTTCAATGTCTGCTTGCACAAAAATAACATATGCTCCTCTTGCTACAGCAATGTTTTTTAATTCTTTGATTAATGCCGTAGCAATGCCTTCGCGTCGATGCACTGCCGCAACAGCCAGATCGTAAATATAAATTTCACTACGCTCCTGCTCAAATTTCTGGAGTTCATAGGCGGCAATACCTCCGACTACAGATCCATTCTTTAATGCCACAAGCGCGATAAAATAGTCGCTGCTTAGTAACCGCTTGAGATAGGCATTGCTAGGACGAGATGAGCTATAGGTATCAACTTCGTCGAAAGCCTCACCGAAGGTAGCTAATAAGTGCTCCATCAGTGTTAGGTCATTGGTAGAAAGCTGACGAATGCTAATTGGTTCTGAGGATGACATTTCCTACCTATTATAAGATGCACAATATCTGAGTTAAGTCAGGATCGACTTGAACGAATAATTAGGCTTTATGCCTGCCTAATCAATGGCACCAAATGCATCAGGTAATCCCGTTTTCCAATGGGTACACCAGCTATATCAAATTTTTACAACGTGGGGGCTGGGGGGCTGATCATCCAAACTTGATATCAGATCTGTCTGGGAGGTTTTGACCAGTGTTTTGGCCAACTGGCATCCACCCAGCACTGATCCTCTTAGGAGAAGCAAAACCAGGATCTAAGCGACACCGTGGAGCATAGGCCGTGGAGCGGCGATAGATGTTGCTTCGTAAAGTCGACGGATCAAGCCACTGTTGTATACCCGAAATTCAGTGGCCACATCGGCCCCTGGATGGCGGAGGGCTTGGTTAAGCACTAAGGAACCCAAGGGATCGGATACAGAACGGTGAAATGTCCCTTCGGGGATCTTGAGGATCTCGCCGTTAGTCTCTAGGCGTACAATATGAAATGGGCAATCCCAATTAAAGTTCACCAGATAAAAGGTCCGCCCACCACCGAGGGCTAAGAGATTGTCCTCTTGGTGCGGATGGAGATAAAACTGCCAATAGCCATCCTGGGCATCAGGGGGGCTAACCGCAGGACCACTATGCCGGACTAGATCACGGACATTAGATTCGGCGATGGTAATGTCAAAGAAAGACACCCCAGGCGTATCGCGGAATTTTTTGTAAGAGATGAGTTGGAACATGGGATGGTTGCAGATCAGCAGTTCAATTACAAGTATGCTGGCATTTCTTATCCGTTTAAGATGTTCGTAACAAACTCTTCTCATTGGTTTCGATGCAACTTCATCATATTTCGATCCGCACCCGTGATATTTTTGCGGCTCTGGCCTTCTATGAGCTTCTAGGCTTTGCGGTGGAGGAACGTTTTACCGCCGGGATCACCCTGGCCTGTTGGCTAAGCGGATGCGGGGGACGCCTAGAGCTGATCCAGATCCCTGAACCCCACCCAGCCCCCGATAGCTGGTTTGATGAGCATTACACGGGCTATTACCATTTATCTTTTCAGGTAGAGGATCTGGCGGTACTTTTAGCGAAACTTCAGGCCGCCGGGGTCCGGTTACTGCTAGACCCCCGGGAGCAGGTGATTGGGGCCACCACCTACCGAATTGCTTTTGTGGCAGACCGGGATGGACTGCCCATTGAATTGATCGAGGTGATCGCAGTAAGCCAACCTACGCCATAGGAACCAGGCCCAATTTTCCGAGTAAGGCGGTATCTTGATCACTTTCTGGGTTAGGCGTAGTCAGCAGTTTAGGCCCCGCAAAGATCGAGTTAGCACCTGCCAAAAAGCACAGGGCCTGGAGTTCTTCACTCATGGTCAACCGCCCTGCCGAGAGGCGGACCATTGCCTGGGGAAACAAGATCCGGGTGGTTGCCACCATGCGCACCAGATCTAACGGTTCTACGGGAGTTGTTCCCGCTAGGGGGGTCCCGGCCACAGGTACGAGACAATTGATGGGGATCGACTCAGGGAGCGGATCTAGGGTGCCCAGGACTTCTAAAAGGGCTAAACGATCCGCGACGGATTCACCCATACCCAAGATCCCACCGCAACAAACGCTGATCCCGGCAGCGCCGACGGCTTGGATCGTATCCAAACGGTCTTGATAGGTCCGCGTGGAGATCACTTGGGCGTAATAGCTCGGTGAGGTATCTAAATTGTGGTTGTAGGCGGTTAAACCGGCTGCTTTGAGTTGCTGCGCCTGATGGGGCTTGAGCATCCCCAACGTACAGCAGACTTCCATATCTAGGGCCGCCACTTCGCGGACCATACCCAAAACCTGATCAAACTGGGGTCCATCTTTAACTTCACGCCAAGCAGCACCCATACAAAAACGCGTTGATCCGCTGGCCTTAGCGGCTTTTGCTTCGGCCAGGACTTCGGGAACATTCATCAAGGCTTGGGATTCTAAACCCGTGGCATTGAAGACACTCTGAGAACAGTACGCACAATCCTCTGGGCACAACCCAGTTTTGATATTACTCAGGGTACATAGCTGCACCGTGTGCGGATCATGATGCTCTCGATGGATCTTTTGTGCTTCAAATAATAGATCCGGCAAAGGCTGGTAGTAAATTTTGGCGATCTGATCCAGAGTCGTAGACATGGAAATGGCAAAACAGTTGCCCCTTACTATAGTTCGTCTCGGTCCTCCTTGGGCAAAGCTACCGAGAAATTTAAAGACTACCCCAAACCTCAAGATCATAGCTAATCGGCACTGGGGTTGGGTTCTCCAATTCCATCGCTAGACTTCTTTCATGCATAGAGAGCTAAGAGTAACAGCCCTTGGGAGGTGGGAACCTAGGGTTCCCCCTCCCAAACCCGCCCCCCTCCTCGTCAGGGAGCTTGCAGCCCCCGACA
>JANNOF010000170.1:0-13554 GCA_031398925.1 Gloeobacteraceae cyanobacterium SOY_34_metabat_371
ATGATCGAGATGGGCATGGACCCCACCATCAGAGCACAAGCCCACCAAATGTAATTTTGTTTTACGGGTACGTACTTTTTCACAACAGGCCACCAAAGCCGTGTTACTAAAAGCACTACCGTCTTCAAAGGCTTCGGTGATCCGTACGAGTTCCTGCGGGACCACGCGACCGGCACCTAGGTTGAGATGTCCAACTTCAGAGTTGCCCATCTGCCCTGCAGGCAAGCCCACCGCCCGCCCCGAAGTCTCAAGGAGCGTATGGGGATAAGCTTGCCACAGAGCATCCATAACCGGGGTCTGGGCATTGTTTACGGCATTACCATCGGTAGCAAGACGATAGCCCCAGCCATCAAGGATGGTTAGCACTACCGGATATGGGGGTGGAGCATCGTTCACGGTAAATCCCTTATTTGGTATCAAACCTAGCACTTTGCCGGAGTTAGGGCGGCTACCCTTCAGTAACTTTAAAGAAGTCTAGTTTGATCATCCATTTAACTTATCTAGCAGCTCTGCATGGAGCGGTGGGTCTTGGAGGCGCTCTAAAAGAGTCTGGATCTGCACTTTAGATAACAGGGGCCAAGCTCCTTCTTGTTCAAGGCTGTTTAAGCGTTGATAGAGTTCATGACGGGTATTGGGTAAAGCGTCCATACAGGCTCCTTCGCGCAGATCCGTATAGGCTTGGGCTAAACATCGTAGAAGTTCTAAAAGTTGATCTAAGTTACCGTACCGTAGTTCCGTTAACGTCTGGATCTGGGCTTGGAGTTCTTTTAGATCAGGGGGATAATTCATGGCTTACTCGCTGCAACACTTCTTGATAGGCACGGTCAACGGCACCGAGGTCTAGGCGAAAACGGTCTTTGTCGAGTACGCGATCCGCTATTTGATCCCACAGACGACAGTTATCGGGACTGAGTTCATCCCCTAGGGTCAGGGTACCTGAAGTATCCCAGCCGTACTCCAGTTTGAAATCAATCAGACGGATTCCAATCTGATCATAAAATGCGGTCAAGATCCGATTCACGGCTAAGGCAGAGGTTTCTATAAGAGCTAATTCGGCAGGGCTAGCTAAATTCATTAGGGCAATATGGCCTGTATTGAGTAACGGATCCCCTAGGGCATCGTTTTTATAAAAAAATTCCACCAAAGGCTGGGGTAAGATCAATCCCCGTTCGATGCCTAGGCGACTACACAGGGAACCCGCTGCCACATTGCGGATCACAACTTCTAGCGGGATCATCTGGAGCTTTTTTAACCGGAGTTCGTTTGGTGCGGGCTGGTCAATGAAGTGATTGGGCACCCCTGCCCCTGCCAACAATTGAAATAAGTGGGCGGATACGGAGGCATTGACCTGACCTTTACCCGCAATGTGCCCCCGCTTCTGGGCATTAAAGGCCGTGGCATCATCCTTAAAAACCGCGCGCAGGACTTCAGGATCCTCTGTGGCATAGAGGATCTTAGCCTTGCCTTCGTATAACTTGGTTGCACCGATCATTGCTGGATTTCCCTAGCCTGGGGAATGGTAACACACATTGCTAAACCCTAGAAGAACAGCCACAGCATTGCCTATACTACATAAAGCAAGGGACACCCCGTGACAGAGCGTTCTTCCTTAGTCAAAACTATGCCTCCTTTTAAAGAGGTTTTAGGCCGCCCAGTACTCCAAATTTTTATCACCTACATTGGGGTGAGTTGGGGTTTAGTGCAGTGTGTGGATTGGCTAACCGACCGCTATTTATGGTCTCCCAATTTAACGGATCTAGTAATCTTGCTGGTTATTTTAATGACCCCTAGTATTTTGATCCTGGCATATTTTCGGGGGGAACCGGGGGCAACCCCTTGGACCTGGAGTGAACGGATTGGGATTCCTTTAAATGTGGGGGTTGCCCTCATTGTGCTCTTTGTTAATTTTCAAAATAAAGAACTCGGCCCCCTTAAAGATACGATCACTATGGCCGATAGCAATGGTCGGATGATTGCGCGGGAAGTGCCCAAGAGCGCGTATCGCAAAAAAATTGGGCTTTTTTATTTCAAAAACAACAGTGGTGATGCCACGTTAGATTGGCTCCGGCAAGGCATTCCCAACGCTTTAGATACGGATCTTTCTCAGGATCTTTTTTTAGATATTCGGGAGGGTGTAGATTTTGCCGAACAATTGCAGAAAAAAGGCTTTTCCTATCGCGATAATATTGCCTTGGGGTTAGCCCAAGACTTGGCACTTAATGCGCGTTTACCCTATTTAGTGATGGGTAGTTTTACCCGAGAAGACCGTATTTTTAAGATTCGCTTGGATCTTTATGAAACCACCAGAATTAAGCGTTTAGCCCGTCATGAATATCAAGGGGCTGATCTATTTGGTCTGATTGATCAAATGACGGAACAACTCAAAAAGGATTTAGGTATTCCCACTTCCTATTTAGAGCGGGTCATTGATATACCCGTGAACGAAGTACTAACGGATTCACTAGCGTCCTATTCACATTTTATAGTAGCGCAAAATAAGCTGACTTTTGATAAAGACTACACCACAGCAAGTACTGAATTTGATCAGGCCATTAAAGTTGATCCAAGTTTTGCCAATGCTTACTACTATCAATTTATAACTCTTTTTAATGGCGGACAAATTGATCGGTCAAATACCTATCTAGCCAAAGCTAAAAAATATCTATTTAAACTCACCGAGCAACGGCAATTTATCGTTAGATTAAATGATGCTTTTGTTCAAGGTAAAGCAAAAAATCAATTGCCAATTCTAGAAAACTGGATCACCCTCTACCCCGATGATCTTACGGCTCACAGCCGTTTAGCGCGCTACTATGAACACAATGATCAATCGGAAAAAGCTATTACTACCTATCAAAAAATGCAAAAATTAGATCCTGATGAGTATAGTTATACGGAGTTAATTGCTGGTCTACATGTAGCCTTAGCCCAGTATCCAGAAGCCCTAAAAAATTACGAAATTTATGCTGAACGCGTGCCGGATCAAGCGGCTCCTTGGATACAACAGGGTAATATGTACATCATGTTGGGCGACTTTCCACAAGCTCAAGTATTATTTGAAAAAGCCCTCCGCCTAGACCCCGATAATAGTGATGCCCTTCTTATGCAAGGAGCACTTTTGGAACGTCAGGGTCAATGGGATCAGGCACGCACAAAATATCAACAGGTCCTAGCCCAAAAACAGACGGCACCCGATAGAGTAAATGCCTTAAATTTTTTGATTGGAAATTATGTAGCGCGTAAGCAGTGGAAAAGCGTTGTGGCAAATCTACCCGCGCAATTAGCTTTAAAGAGTCAGACCAGTAACCCGATCAGTGGCATGATTGCCACGGCCCAAACCATTGATATCTATATCAAAGCCGGTTTAGCAGATCAGAGTTTAGAACAATTAAAAAAATTAGAAGTCCAAGCCCAAAAGAATCGCCTTTTAGGTTCATCGGTCAAGTTAGGCTATCTACAGTATTACTTGGCCTCGGATCAACCCGAACAAGCCGCTCTTCTAATCCCCCAGATCGAAGAAGTATATAGCGATTATGGGTTGATCCGGCTCGCTCGTGAGTTGCGCCTTGGTTGGGCTAAAGGAAAGATTGCTGAACTCCAGAACAATTATTCCTTAGCTTTAGATCGCTATCAAGCCTATTTGAGATCAACGCCCAACGATGAATTTGGCTATATTGATTTAGCCAGAGTCCAACGGAGCTTAAAAGATTATTCTGGTGCTAAAAGTTCCCTTGAAAAACTATTGCGGTCCTTTCCAAGCTATCCAGAAGCCCACTACGAGTTGGCCCAGATTTATCAAGCCCAAGGGGATCAAACAAAAGCACGGCAAGCATTAGACCAGGCCCTTGCGGGTTGGGCCGGGGCAGACCCCCAGGATCCTTTGGTCCAAAAAGCGCGGGCCTTAGCTACAGACCTTGACCGCGTTTAACCGTTCAGGAAAACGGGCCATGAGTTTCTGGACTTCAGCGGCGTGGTAGGAACTGCGCGTTAAGGGAGAAGATACCACCTGCAAAAAGCCCATGGCTTCTCCGGCTACCCGAATTTGATCAAATTCTTGGGGAGTAACAAAGCGGTCTACCGCCAAATGCTTGGGCGAAGGCTGGAGATATTGACCCAAGGTGATCAGGTCACAATCCACCGCCCGTAGATCCCGGAGGACTTCCAGAATTTCTGCTTGGGTTTCCCCTAGACCGACCATAATGCCCGATTTCGTAAAGACCCCCGGTTGGATCTGACGCGCCATCTGGAGTAGTTCAAGACTACGGGCATAATCGCCTTGGGGGCGCACCCGACGGTAAAGCCGAGGAACTGTCTCTGTATTGTGATTGAGCACTTCAGGACGGGCCGCCAGGATCGTTTCTAGAGCCGCCCAGTTACCACAGAGATCTGGGATCAGGACTTCAATGGTCGTCTTAGTCATACGTTGACGGATCTCGGTAATGCAACGTACGAACTGCTCGGCTCCGCCATCAGGCAGATCATCCCGATTCACCGAAGTAATGACCACATGACTAAGATTCATACGTAACACCGCCTCTGCTAGGCGCACGGGCTCCGTGGGGTCTAGCTCTCTGGGGGTCTTATCAAAATCAATATCACAATAGGGACAAGCGCGGGTGCAGGCTGGACCCATGATCAAAAAAGTCGCGGTCCCGGCTTTGAAGCACTCCCCAATATTAGGACAAGAGGCTTCTTCGCAAACCGTATTTAGCCCCAGGTCCCTGAGTACCCCACTGACTGCCCCGATCCGTTCCCACTGAGGTGCTTTGACCCGTAACCAGTCCGGTTTGGTTGCCACGCTGATCTTGCCTTACAGTTTCGCCAGTATAGCCTTAACCCGTTTATTTGGTTGCCCATAGGTAGTCTGCCAAGGGCTGTCCTTGCGGGTCTTTCAAGACTTGATCGGTTGGGGTACCAAAGACCACAGTGCGTTGTAGGGCTTTGAGCCGGGTCGCTACCCGGTTGGGCAGGCCGTAGTTATAGATCACATGACCCTGACCCACCAGGACCACCGCCCGATGATCGGGGTATTGATTTAAAAATTCCGTTAGATGATAAGCCATGGTGGCATCCCAAAGCTGCTGCGCCTGAATAAAACGCTCTAGACCTTGGAGGTTGATGGCAGCTCCTTGATGAAAACCTTCATAAATAGCCTTTAAATACGCCCGATACTCTGGGTCTGGATTGGGCACCAGATCAAGGGGCGGCAAAAAAGTAAGATCTTCGGCATCCAAAGCGGTCAGCCCCCCTTTAGCAACCTTACGGGTAGCTTCGACTGGGGTGTTAAGCGCTAAAACTGGGATCTTTTTGGCCTTGGCTAGGCGGAGTACGGGAGCGTAAAACTCCCACGAGAAACCCCAGCGCTTGGCATAGTCAGTTTCTTTTTGGAGGGTTTCCTCATCAATTTCCCCCGCCAAATAACGATCTAGGGCTATTTGAAAAGGTCGTTGGAACATCTCCATCCCGATCACTAAAGGCTGATCCAATGTGCTCAAAGCCTCAATGATCCGCGCTTGGGCAACATGATCACCGGGCTGATCATGGGTTTCCCCAAGATAAATTACCCGCGCGCGGGCTAAATCCTGGAGGGCATAGTCGCTACTAACCGGAACAGCCCCAGGGAGCAATAAGATTTCAGCGTGTACGGGTAGGAGCCACAACACGCCCAAGAGCAAAAATCGGATCATGCACAGATTCCAAGGTTCAGATCTAATGTACTGGTAGAACGCGGATCTGCGAAAATCCAAACTATGCGCTATACCCTAACTGTCCATGACCCCCGCACCGGAACGCACTGGTCGATTCCGGTTGATGCCGACCGCTATCTTTTGATCCAAGCTATTGAAGCGGGGGTAGACCTGCCTTTTAGTTGCATCCAAGGGGTATGTACCACCTGTGCCGTTAAAGTTTTAGCTGGCAAACTGCGTCAGCCCGAAGCCTTCGGGATCACCCAAGAACTCAAGGACGATGGCTATGCCCTGCTGTGTGTAGGTTATGCCCAAAGTGATCTGAGCGTCGAGCTTCAAGAGGAAGATGAGATCTATGATCTGCAATTTGGTCGTTACTTTACCAAGGGGCAGCCCGGATTACCCTTAGATCTGGAGTAGCTTTTGTTTAACACGGTGATTGTGGCATTGAGCGTCAATATCCTGGCAAGCTTAATCTAAGCCCGACGTACCGGATCGATCAGTTCTACTTCTTGTAAGTGCATCCACAGAGAAGTGCTAGGGGAGGTGCGTAATTGTACCCGTACATGACCATCTTGGAGGGCAATACGTTCTACGGGGAAAATACTATTGGCAGTACAGCGCGGAAAACGGATGTATGCTTCTTCAGAACGGGGTTTAGCTAAAAAAGGAGCAGCAGTAGTCATGGGAGGGGAACCGGGCATCACTAGTGGATATACTAGCAAGACCGTGTGATCTGTATCATAAAGTTTCTGTAAACAAGTACATATACGGAGACGGGGCCTCCCTAGAGAGACCCCGGTGAAAAGATAGCCGTAAGCCGGGTTCTGTTCACCCCATCCAAAGATAGGGGGAGGTGTCATCTATCTGGGACGTTAGTTACCTAACGCCTCAAGCGGACTCTGGAGAGCGGTCAACGAACAAACCATCTGCCCTCACGCCTTGCTCCCGGGTGGGGTTTACCGAGCCAGTACCTCTCGATACTGCTGGTGCGCTCTTACCGCACCTTTGCACCCTTACCACCTTGTGAGTGGCGGTATTTTTCTGTGGCACTATCCTCACGCTCACGCGCACTGGGCGTTACCCAGCAACCCTGTTCATTGAGGGAGCCCGGACTTTCCTCAGGGAAGCGTACTTCCCCGCGACCCTCGCACCATCTTTTCGCTCCCATTCTCCCATGTCTGTCCAAACAGGGCTACAGGGGTTCCGGTCTGCCTCGTTTACAATGATGCATAGACGTTCTAGAGTCCGTAATGATCTTGCTTACCGATGCTGCCCTTGATCAAGTGCGTAGACTTCGCCTTAAGGCCAAAAATGACGCATTAATGCTGCGTCTAGGGGTCAAAAATGCCGGTTGTGCGGGGATGTCCTACGACATGAAGCTCGACGGACAGACCCAACCAGAGGATCAGGTTTTGGCCTATGGCGATCTCACCGTCGTGATCGATCCGGTAAGTTTGCCCTACCTCCAAGACCTGACCCTAGATTATTCAGCCGATCTCATGGGCGGTGGCTTTCGTTTTCGTAATCCCAATGCGACCCATACCTGCGGTTGTGGGTCTTCGTTTACCACAGCCCCCCAAGCGGCAACCCCCTGAGCAAATCATGCGGTATGTCAGACTAGTGCCATGATCGAAGCCCAAGTCCATCGTCAGCTCAAGGCCCTCCTACGTCGGGAGCAGATCGCCCAATGGCCCCATCAGTTAACGATGGCCCGCTTGGTGGCCCGGAGTTTAGCTACGGGCCGTAGTGCCCTGATGCAGGTTGCCGGGGCACGGTATGAGTATCGCCTTAGCTACCTTTGTGCAGCCCTAAGTTGGCCCCAGCCCGTGATCTTGGCCGTAACTGAGCGTGTCCAACAAGAACTTTTAGAATTATTACCCTTGCTGAAGGATCAAACTAAGCCTTTTCAACTTGGTACGGCTTGGCCTGATCCTGATTGGAGCGGTGTGTTAGTTGTTGATCCGGTGGTCTTGCTCCAAGACCGCCTTCAGGGGGGGACTAAGTTTCCTACCGGGATCCCCATCGTCTTTGATCAGGCTCAGGAATTGGAACAGTGGGTCTTAGACGCGGTGCAGATAACCGTTACAACGGTAGATTGGCACGACTGGCGGGCTTCGCTCACTCCCCAAGAACAACGTGCCCATCAGCAGATCCTGCAGCTATGGGTCCAGTTAACCCATTATGTTCTGACCCGCAGCCCCGCCTTACAACGTTGGCCTAGCCGCCTCCAACACCGTTTGCGGCGCTTAATTGACCGCCTTGATCCGCAGTCGAGTCTGTGGGCGGCCCTAAAGCAGGGCTTGGCCCAGGATTGGACCCTTTGGGCACAGGTCCGGCACGAAACGGGATACTTTACGCTCCACTGTGCCCCCCATCTGTTGTCTAAGCTTTTGGCGGAACGGCTGTGGTCCCAACATCCCGTGGTCTTGATCGGGGAACATCTCGATCCGCAAAAACAAGCGCCCTCTTTTCGGGAACGCTTTGGTTTAGAAGAACTGACCTGTTTACAATTTCCCCCTGACCGCCACGAAGAAGAGATCTGCGTCTATGTACCGCCTAAGCTGGCGGATCCCCAAGCGCCGGTTTTTTTGGCCCAAGTCCAGCCCTTAGTTGCCGAATTGATCTTGCGTAATCGTGGCCCGGTGGTTGTTTTGGTCGAAAATCGAGATACCCGTCACCAACTAGGAACCCAACTTGCGGCCCAATTCGGATCACGGGTTGGCATAAGTCGTATCCGTCAGGAACACAATGACGTTTTGGTGTGTGATTGGGCTTTTTGGGAAGCACACCGCGACCAACTGTTACCTCCGGCGGCTTTAGCGGTCTGTAGCTTGCCCTTTCCTTCTCTAGATCATCCTTTGGTGATGCGCTATGTTGAAACCCTCAAGCAAGAACGCCGGGATTGGTTTCGGGAATATCTTTTACCCACCGCCCTAGGGCGGCTCCAACGGGGGGTTAATGCGCTCCGACGTTCTAGAAGTCTGGTGGCTATTTTAGATGGGCGGCTAGGACGGCGCAGCTATGGGCAACAGTTTTTAGAAAGCCTTGCGCCCATTCGCAGGATCACAACTTTGAGTCGATCAGAACTTTTGATGCCTTAGATTTTTTGAACGCACTGTAGAAGGGACGCCTTTAGTAGGCTCTTTTAAAGAAACTTTTGGTCCTTGCCGTCGTAGGTGAGACGGTATTATACATGCCAGAAATGGCTAAAATTGGCTCCCCGGGCAAGATTCGAACTTGCGACCAATCGATTAACAGTCGATCGCTCTACCGCTGAGCTACCGAGGAATGACCTTACTTAGGTTAACAATCTGCCACCCTTGTGTCAACTCCCTATAAAATGAACAAGGACTGTTTCTTAAACCCTAATGCGGCACTTTCTTTTAGCTTCCCTACTTTTGCTAACGAGTGGGATCAGTGTACAAGCCCAAACGGCTCCTAGTTTTGAACAACAAGTACTAGAAGTGATCAAGCGGAATCCTGATGCAGTGGTTGATGCGATTCGGGTTTACCAAAGCCGCAGTGCCAAAGATCAGCGCCGGGCCGAGTGGCAGCAATTTATTGCCAATCCAGCGCGGGTCGATACTACCAAAGCCCCTAGTTTAGGCAAGGCCGATGCGCCTTTTACCCTGGTTGAATTTTCAGATTTTCAATGCCCTTTTTGTGTCAAAGCCCAGCCAACGATCAAAGCTCTTTTAGCGAAATACCCCGATAAAGTGCGCCTTGTCTTTATGCATTTGCCCCTACCGATGCATAAGCAGGCCAAAGCAGCGGCGCAAGCATCTTGGGCTGCGGGTCAGCAGGGTAAATTTTTTGAATTTCATGATCAACTTTTTGGGTTAAGCGAAAAGATCGAAGCTTCTAGCTTTGAACAAATTGCCCAAAACCTTAAGTTAGATCTCGTTAAGTTTAATAAGGACCGCCAAAGTCCTGAGGCCATCGCTCAAGTCGAAGCGGATATCAATCAAGCCGAAGGCATTGGGGTGGAGGGCACACCAACTTTTGTACTCAATGGCGTGATCGTACGGGGGGCTTTGGCCTTAGAAGATTTTGAAGAAGTGATCAAACTCATCGAAGCACAAAAAAAATCTTGATTTAGCGCGTATAGATCACATGCGGTAGCGTGGGCAGGGTCCCAAGGGGTTCTTTATCTTCTTGGGCCTGCAACACTTCTAAAATAGTGCGGCTAGCTTCAATCAACGGTTCGACGGCTACACCGCTATACTCTGGCGAGAAATATTCCAAACGCTGAATGCCCTGACCCAAGAGGATCATGGCTCCTTGCTTATTGCCGTTGCCTAGATGATAATAGGCTACTGCTAACTGAATGATCCCTTGGTAGAACTGACGTAGAGGCTGTTCCGCCTCCATCCAAAGTTCTTCTAAAGTGTCATGACAGTCATAAAACGCTTGGGCATTAAATTGATCAAGACCTTGCCAAAAGGCATCAGGCATCGTACGCAACATCAACCTGTGTGACCACCTGACTGGTTCCAGCAAACTCATGATCAGGGGGCAAAAACAAAAGACAATGGCATTCTTTGCGTTCCCGCATCGGTACACAAGGACAGTTCCAATAGGCCGCTTTGACTTCGGCTTCTTTGTCAGGATAGAAGCGGCAGGGACATAGTGCAGCCCCAAACTCTTCCTTATGTTTGGCCAGCCCTTCGATCACAGCCACTGTAATCACCGGATCACTACAAAAATAGGTCCCAGTACGCCGTGCGTATTGTTCTGAGAAGTGGATCATGGTTTCAATAGTGTCTTGATCTGCTTTACGTTCGCCCCGATCCACAAGAAACGCTCCCAACCTGATTACATTCCTTACTATATCCCTGCTTTTTACACGAGGACTGCACTAACCCTCAGGGTTTACAAAAGGTAGTAAAGCCAGAATTCGTGCCCGCTTAATGGCGATGGTCATAACTCGTTGCTGTTTGGCGGTTAGACCTGTCACCCGACGGGGCATGATCTTGCCACGCTCAGTAATGTATTTCTTTAAAAGATCGACATCTTTGTAATCAATCTTATCTTTGGGCGGGATGGGAGAGATGCGCTTGCGTTGAAAATTGTTGGTCATGATTACTTGATCTCTTTGTGAACCGTGTGCTTGTTGCAATAGGCGCAGTACTTTTTGAGTTCGAGTCGCGCCGTGGTGTTGCGCTTGTTCTTTTTGGTCGTGTAGCGAGAAACCCCAGGCTTACGCTTGTCGGGGTTGGTACGACACTCGGTACATTCCAGAGTGATAATAATCCGTGCACCGGGTTTAGCCATGATCCTGCCGCTGAATCGGACAATTTCTTAGAATACCATAGAGTGTACCTTTTGGAGCACCATGACCTTTAGACATCAAGACATGACGGATCCACAACAGGGACAGCTACTGCTTGAGTTTTATCAAACGTTGGCGGCTCAAGTCCAAGCCTCTCCCCACAGTCAGCGCCACCAACGCTTAACCCAGCGTCTTTTGGATCTGCGGGTCATGCTCAAGCAGTACACCCATCCCGTACGCCAAGAAGGGGCGATTACGGCGGTTCCTCTAGCAGTCCGGCGCGCCTTTGTTGAGGCTGTGGTTCTGGGGGCACTTTATCAACAAGCGGTATGTGTCCGTACACCCTTGGATACGGTGGGGTCTAAGAGCCTAGGGCGGTATCAAGCGGATCCTGTAGCGCAATTTACCCTAAAAGATCTGGTTCGTGCCTTTGATTTAGCACCCCAGGCCGAAGTAGCGATTGCCCAGCGCTATGCCCAAGCGCAAAAACATATTGAACAAAAGCATGGACTCATGGCGCTACTAAGTGCGCAATACGACTTAAGTACACCAGATGCTGCCCGTCCAGAGCGGATCTTACGTTTATTTCAACAGCTCTATGGACCGGTCCCGGTCCCAGCCGTGGCCCTAGGTATCGTCCAAACCGATACGCAATTATTCTTTTGTCTGCCCTTTCAAAACACGGATTTTTTAGCGCCTTGCCCAGCGGAGGATCTAGCGTCGATCCAGATATTTTTAACCAAGATCAGTGGATCAGGTTTTCATCAATATGCCCGGTATCCGGTATTTGGCTTTTTTGATGCTACCCAGATTCCGACGAACTGGCTCGGCGCCTTGGGGGCCCAATTGGGTCTTTCCGCAGACCGGGTATTGGATCTTTTAAGCGAAGCCGTAACGGTTTTACCCACCCCAGCCCTAGAACAATTTTTGATCCATGATTCCTGGGGTCATCATTGGCAGGTAAGCCTTACGGAGTTTGGATCTTCCTATCGAAAATTAGCCCGTCTCAAGGAGCCTTTAGCGGCCCATAGCACCACGTTTACGCCCCAAGGGCCCTTGGCACTGATGGATCTGTTTCAGGTCCAACCTTCGGGGGCAGTCCGCCTTAGACGCAAGCGGGCCGGACTGTTTTTTGCTGGAGAAGTGTCAGAACGCGTTTGGGCCTCAATGACCCATGTGATCGCTGAGCTGACGGCGGATTTGGTGGAATTTAAATATGCCTTAGATCATGGCGCTACCTTGCCCGCGAGTTCTTTATTTAAAGATTCACCCACCAAGCTTGATCTAGGTGTTTTAGATCTTTGGTCTTTGTGTTCGCAAGTGCTGCAACCCCTCTTAATGGCCTATACCGGAACTAGTCTCGCCGAGGAGTTAATAGAGCTTTTAGAACGTAAGCACCAACGTATGGTTGATCCTGTCAGTCTCAATGTAGCCTTAGCGGATCTGCATAGCCTATTTTATCGCGCCTATAGCCGGGGTTATATGCCTACGGTTGCGCAACCGGATCATTTTTTTGCCCAAGCCCTGAGCAATTTAGTCTATGTTCACAATGTCTTGGATGTACTTTATCCTTGGCCGATTCCTATGCCTTGTCGTGATCTGTTAGTCGTTTTTATTGGACGTTTTTATGAACAGGACCCTGATCAGCATTATTGGAATTTAGATGAAGTTTTGGCGGATCATTTTTTACCCTGTGTGATGCATCTGATCCGGGATGTAAATTAGCGCCCCCTAGCCCCATGGGGGTATAGGAGTTTTAGACACCCCCACAACCTGGGGGATGGGGGGCTGATCACCCGAATTTGACAGGATAAGCCAGTAATTGGGCGTTGCATAATATAGAAATGAAATGCCCTACCTGTGCCTCCGACCGTATTAGCAAGAACGGTCATCACTCCCATAAGCAGTGCTTCATCTGCAAGGACTGTCGTCGTCAGTTTCTAGAGTTCTACGACCCCGTTGGTTATCCTCCTGAAGTCAAACAGCTCTGCGTTAAAATGTATCTCAATGGCTTGGGTTTTCGCGCCATTGAGCGTGTTACTGGCATCAATCATAATTCCGTCATCGGCTGGGTCAAACAGACCGCCCAGCAGTTACCAGAAGATCCGCCTGCCGAAGTCTTACCCGAGGTGACCCAAGTGGATGAATTACAAACCTTTGTCGGCTCAAAAAAAACAAAAGATGGGTCTGGACCTCTGTAGGCAAGAGCTTACCTGGGATCTTAGCCTGGGTGGTGGGCGACCGTAGTGCGGCTACCTTCGTAAACTTGTGGAATCGGATCAAAACTTGGGGGAGCTATTTTTACATCACCGATGGGTATGTGGTGTACAAAAAGTATTTACCTGGGGAGTCTCACATCATTAGTAAGACAGGAATGACCCAAGTGGAGGGTCAAAACACTCGACTGAGGCATTATCTAGCACGGTTGAAGCGCAAAAGCTTGTGTTACTCAAAGAGCGAAGAGATGCTGAATTTTTCACTACGGTTAGTAGTGCATTATCTAAACACCTGTGAAATCCCACTTCTGTCCTCTTCCATTAGTTAATTGTGCAACGCCCCCTGTTTACATACAACGGGGCTGGAGTTTGGAAT
>JANNOF010000209.1:0-10618 GCA_031398925.1 Gloeobacteraceae cyanobacterium SOY_34_metabat_371
TGACCTGGGAGCAAGCGCTGCAAACCACCGTATCCGTGCCTTTAGTCGCCGTGGAACGGGCCACCGATGACATTGCAGCGGTGATGTATACCAGTGGAACTACCGGTCGTCCCAAGGGGGCTTGTCTCAGTCACGGCAATCTAGAGGCCAATAGCCGCGCTGGAATTGTCTTGTTACACGTGGAATCCACGGACCGCGCCTTTTGTATCCTGCCGTTGTTTCATGCCTTTGCTTTTACCTGCGCCATTGTGATCATCACCCGCTCTGGGGCTTCGGCGGTCTTGGCGGCCAAATTTGCGCCCCGTCAGTTGATCGAACAACTCATGGACCCAAAATTGACGATCCTTTTGGCGGTGCCGAGTCTTTTGGGGACGTTGTTGAAATTGCCCCCCATGCTCCAATTTCCTGAATACTTTCGCTGTATTCTCTGTGGTGGGGCAGCCCTGTTACCAGCCCTTGAGGCCAAGTTTCGAGAGCGCTTTCCGGTCGCGGTCCTCCAGGGTTATGGGGCGACCGAGTGCTCTCCGTTAGCGGCGGTGAATCCTCTTTACGGAACCCAAAAGCCCGGCTCCATTGGTTTACCCCTACCCGAAGCCCATGAACTCGCCATCGGCAATCCAGAGAGCGAAGCTTTGCTGGAGGATCTGGAAATTGGCGAACTTTTGGTCCGCGGTCCCCATGTGTTTTTGGGCTATCTCAATCAACCAGAAGCCACCGCTAAAACCTTTACCCAAAGTGGCTGGTTACGCACCGGAGATATGGCCTACCGCGATAGCGAGGGCTATTACTTTGTGGTAGACCGCATTAAAGACATGATCAATGTTTCCGGCGAAAAAGTCTTTTCCTCTGAAGTAGAAGCGGTCCTCATGAGCTACCCCGGCGTACTGGATACTGCCGTAGTCGCGGCCCCTGATCCCAGTAAAGGCGAAGTGGTGTATGCCTACTTGACCCTAGTGGATAAAGAACTGGCTAATTCTCCAGAGCAGCTAACCCCGTTTCTAGATCAAATCTTGGAGCATTGCCGCAAACAACTGGCTCAATTTAAAGTCCCCCGTAAGATCGAAGTCCTCGAAGAATTTCCCCGTTCGGCAGCGGGTAAGATCCTCAAGCGCACCCTCCGTCAACAGTTAGCTTGAGCTAGGCATGATGTGTTGCATAAACTCCGTTAGCGGCACACTCCCCGACAAAAGATCCCCTTCAATACGGCTACGGACGCTCACACTCTGGCTTTGGGCTTCTTGCTCCCCTACCACCAACATGTAGGGGATCTTGTCTTTTTCGGCGGTGCGGATCTTTTTATTCATGCGCTCCGGGCTAACATCCACTTCGACCCGCAGGTTGCACTTTTGGAGTTGCACGGCAATACTTTGGGCGTAGCCATTAAATTGATCGGTTACGGGAATAATCCGGGCTTGCACCGGAGCGAGCCAGAGGGGAAAATCTCCGGCGTATTGCTCGATCAAGATACCGATTAAGCGTTCTAAGGACCCAAAGGGCGCCCGGTGGATCATGACGGGGCGTTGGCGGGTGCCGTCTTCCGCCACATACTCCAATTCAAAACGCTCCGGCAATTGATAATCCACCTGCACCGTCCCCAACTGCCACTCGCGCCCCAGGACATCGCTAAAGATAAAGTCCAGTTTCGGGCCGTAAAACGCCGCTTCCCCGATTCCTTCAAAGTGGGGCATACTCAGTTGCTCTACGGCTTTGCGGATCGCATTTTCTGCCCGGTCCCAGGCTTCGGAGGAACCCAAATACTTATCCGAGAGCGGGTCCCGGAAACTCAAACGGGCCTTAAAGTCTTTGAGGGCTAACTTGTCAAATACCGAGAGGATCAAATCAACAACTTTGAGAAACTCCGCATCCAATTGATCAGGGGTGACAAATAAATGGGCATCATCGACGGTAAAGCCCCGGACCCTAGTCAGCCCGCCCAGTTCCCCCGATTGCTCATAGCGATAAACGGTCCCAAATTCCGCTAAGCGCATGGGCAATTCCCGATAGGAACGCAGATCGCTTTTATAGATCTGGATATGAAAAGGGCAATTCATGGGCTTCATCACAAAACCTTGCTCTTCAAGCCGGGCTTCGTCATCCTCGGCCATCATCGGGAACATATCTTCTTTATATTTTTGCCAGTGCCCTGAGGTTTTAAACAAGTCTACCCGCCCAATGTGGGGGGTGGTCACGGGCAAATAGCCCCGTTGGAGCTGTTCTTTTTGCAAAAAATCCTGCAAAAGCATGCGGATCATCGTGCCTTTGGGGGTCCAAAGGGGCAAACCAGGGCCGACCGCATCGGAAAATACAAATAGGCCCAGTTCCTTGCCCAGCTTGCGGTGATCCCGTTTTTTGGCTTCTTCTTGGCGGCGTAGGTACTCGGTCAATTGCTCTGCCGTTTGCCAAGCGGTGCCATAGATCCGTTGGAGTTGGGCTTTTTGCGCATCCCCGCGCCAATAGGCTGCGGCTACTGAAGTTAGTTCAAAGGCTTTGGGGTCTAGATCGCCTGTGGAGCTGACATGAGGGCCAGCACACAGGTCCCACCACTGATCGCCGAGGTAATAAACGGTGATTTCTTCACCCTCAGGGATCCCCTGGAGCAGTTCAAGCTTATAGGGTTCATTGAGTTGGATGATCTCTTGGGTCAGTTCAGCCCGGTCACGAACTTCACGGCGGACGGGTAATTTTTGATTGACAATGCGGATCATTTCTTTTTTGATCCGTTTTAGATCGTCGGGAATAAACGGGGTAGCGCGGTCAAAATCGTAGTAAAAGCCATCTTTGATCGAGGGGCCAATGGTCACCTTAGTCTCAGGAAAAAGCCGCTGTACCGCCATTGCCAGCACATGGCTAGTGGTGTGACGGATGCGTTCAAGTTGATCCGGCGGGGTGCTCCGCAACAAGTCAGTGGTCATGGCTGGTCTCTAGGCTAGAAGACTATCTTACTATTGATTGTTTTGTGAGGGCCGACCGGCTAGGTACAAATGACTAATGCAGATTTTGGTGCTTTACACAAGCTTCTTTAGAATGTTTTTATAATGTACTAGGATAAGTACACAGGGAATTAATCCCCTTGGCATCAGTGCATTACGCCTACCCCTTGTTCGCTACCTTACTGAATCAAGTTTGAGGCTTTTACCATCAGAGGGTGTTATGGAAGTCTTCTTTTATCCCCAACCCGGCGATCCCTTAGCCATGCTATTGCAGGTATTGTGGGGCGGAAAGATCGTTCATGCAGAAATTTTTCAAGAACGTAGGGCGTTGAGTGTGGCCCGCCTTTTTATAGCCGATGGTTATCCTGTAACCTGGATCACCAAACAAGGATCACGCATTACGCCGCATGTCATTTAAATCCCCACAAAATCTATCGGAATAGTGTAGGATGAGTTTAGTGATTGGCACGGGACCGTGGTTGCTCAAATTCAGCGGAATCCTTCTTCCTTACGGCAGCAAGCTCCGCGCTTAGCCCAACATTTTGAACAAGCCTCCTTAGAGGAGCTGTTGCACTGGGTAGATAAAGAATTTGGTGAACAATTTATCCTGGCCTGTGCCTTTGGTCCCGAAAGTTTAATTTTGATCGATATGCTGAGCCGGATTCAACCTAAGGTCCGGGCCTTTTTTCTGGATACGGAGTTTCACTTTCCAGAGACCCTAGCCCTTAAAGACCAGATGTTGGCCCGTTATCCCAATTTAGAATTAACCGTGATCCGTCCTTTATTGACCGTAGCGGATCAAGAAGTAGTCTACGGACCGGAACTTTATCAAAGCAATCCTGACCGCTGCTGCGCCCTGCGTAAGGTAGAACCCCTAGAGCGGGCTTTACGGGGCTATGATTGCTGGCTATCGGGTTTACGCAGGGAGCAATCTGCCACCCGTGCCCAAGCCCCTGTGATCACCTGGGATTGGCAACGCGAGATGCTCATGATCAATCCCTTAGTGAAATGGACTAAATCCCAGGTTTGGCACTATATTTTGGATCATGGGTTGCCCTACAATAGGCTCCACGATGAGGGCTATCCTTCCATCGGTTGTGCTCCCTGCACCAATCCGGTCCAAGGTGGTTCCGATGAGCGTTCCGGGCGGTGGCAAGGTACGGGTAAACGCGAGTGCGGGATCCATGTTTGATCAGTTTTTTGATCGATGTTTAAGTGAATCTACACAAAATCTGTACTTCTTTTAATTCACCCTTTAAACTTTGATGTAGAAAGGGAACCGATCATGACACTACGTAAAAACGGTGGTATTCCTCCCATTGTGTATCTTTTAGGTATTTTGCTCCTAGGTGGCTTTGGGTGGTGGGCAACTAACACTGTTACTAACCCTTTGGTAAATACAGGCGCCAGTGGCAATAAAATTCAACTGTTGGGGGATACTTTTAGTGGTTATGCCATATTTCGTGACCCTGAATTTGTTAAAACCCTTAAAGATGAAGGTGTTGACTTAGTCTATGCGGATGAATTTGATCAAGTTAAACGTGCCGCCGCGCTCAACTCTGGGGCTGCAGATGTTTTAGTCACTACGGCGGATCAATATCTTAAGCAAAAACCCCAAGGTAAAATCGTAGCTTTGATCGACCGTACCGTAGGCGCTGATGCGGTAGTTTTTGATTCGGTTAAATATCCCTATCTCACGTCTTTGGTACAGTTACCCAAATTCTTAAAAGAGTTCAAAGCCACCGATAGTAAACCGGGTTTGACCTTTGCGGGAGATACGCCCTCGGAATTTCTAGCCCTTGTGCTGGATACTAAATTTGATGAATTTAATCTGACGGATTTCCGTTTAGATCCTGTGGGCGACAGCTCCGAAGCCTGGAGGAAATTACAAAATAAAGAAGTTCCAGTCGCTGTACTTTGGGAACCTTATGTTACCCAGGCCCAAAAAGCTGGCTATACCGTTGTTCTTTCTAGTCAAGATTTACCCCGTTCGATCTTAGATGTGATGGTAGTTTCAGATCAAGCACTACAGTCAAAATCTAAAAAAATTCAAGCGTTAGTTACGGCTTACTATCAGCGTTTAGATAATAGTCTAGGCGATAAAACCCGCCTTTTAGAACTCATTGCCGTCGATGGTAAACTAGCGCCAAGTGATGCGCAAGCTGTACTTAAAGGCATTGATTTTTTTGGTTCCATTGAAGCCGATGCTTGGGTTAAAACGGGGCTTTTAGATCAACGATTGAAATCAATTCAAGCAATCTTGATCTTGGCCGGTAAAACCTCAGCAAAACCGATCACGGGTATGGTTGAGCCGCGTTACATAGCCCAAGCAGCCCAAATTACCCGCGATCTAGTGGCTACTATAGAGCTAGATAACCCAGAGATTGCCCGAAAACTTTTAGGTCAGGATAAAGCAATGTTTACGCCCACAATCAATCAGGTAAACAAGGGTCAAGCCATTGGCAACCTCACGGTCCGTGGGGAAGTAAAATTTACTAGTGGATCATCAATCTTGACCCCAGACGGCAAAAAGACTCTCGATATGTTGGTACAAGAGATCGATGACTTTGATCCCCAAGCTATCAAAGTCGAAGTAGTCGGACATACAAGCCGTACAGGATCACAACTCCTCAATCAAAAACTTAGTCAAAGCCGCGCTCAAGTGGTTGTTCAATACTTTAAAAATAAGCAGCTCAAACATGGTTTTGCTGCCCAAGGGCGTGGCTTTAGTCAGCCGCTACCCGGTATTGCACCTACTGACTCGCGCAATCAACGTACCGAGATCCGCTTGAAACGAGTTTAATGGTGTCGGGCTAAGTACCTAGAAATTTTTTCTAAATATTGGACAATTCCGTAACACTTGATGTAGTATATTTCCAGTCGAATTTTTCAGGACGGGCACCCATGATTCTTTTCCACACCCAGCGACCTCACCTTACCACCTGCGATCCCACGGGCATCGCTGACAAGGGCGTAGTGTCCGGTTATGGGATCGGTGCAATTATGCAACTTGAGTCCCGCCTGCTCCATAGCTTTAAGCGCGCCAATAGTTCACAGATCAATCGAGCGGGGGGTGCACCCAGATGAGCACCTTAAGGTAATCAAGAAAGCCCTTCTTGAACCCCCGCTTCACCAGAGGCGGGGGTTTTTGATTTATCACAACTCCTCTGCACAACGATTTTGGAAAAACGCTAAAAATTTGATGAGGAAATCATGTTAAAGATCGTCTACACCACCGAAGGTATCACCGTCACCCGTTTGACGGCATCCTTAGAAAAAGTCGTGGCCCACCGAGCAGTCTTGGCGGTACGCCTAGGGCACGCACTCCGCATTGAGAAAGGCACGGCAACCTTACTTTTTCCCCGTCAACTCGAAGCGGTCGCGCCTTTAGCGCAAGTGCTTGAATTGTCACACGTGGATAGTGACTATTTAGAAGGATCCTTTTCGGGGGTTTGGATCAGTCAAGATAACGAGGAAGAAGGGGTCTTTTTGGTCCAACTTCCTGCCAAGGTTGAGTCACGGATTGCGGCCCTCTGGCAAGCTACCCGTTTGCTAACGTCAGTGCCCTTGTGATCGCTAGGTACAGGGGGATCAGTCTCTTAGGGGGGCTGCTCCCCTAGGATAAAGCCCAGGTTTTACCCCAGATCAGTGTTTCTTGGACCAATTGAGGGTCTGGGGCTTCGCAATAGATCCGCAAAAGGGGTTCTGTACCACTAAAGCGGATCAATAACCAGCGACCATCCGCCAGGTAAAATTTATGTCCGTCGCGGTCAATGTGCTCGGTAACGGCTTGTCCTGCGATTTCTTGCGGGGGATAGGCCGCTAAACGCTCGATTAGGCTTTGTTTAAACGCGGCACTGGGCAGTTTGACATCGACTCGGTCGTAGTACGGGCTAAAGGCAAATTCGGTACAAAGGGCACGATATTGGGCCAAGAGATCCGGTCCAACTTCAGCCACGATCTCTAGGATCAACAGGGCTGATAAAAGGGCATCGCGCTCTGGCATATGCCCGCCGTAGCCAATGCCCCCGGATTCTTCACCGCCCAATAGAACGGTTTCTTGTTCCATGATTTCGGCAATGTACTTGAAGCCAATGGCGGTTTCATAGACCTTTAACCCCCGTGCCTGGGCCAAACGGCGGATGAGATCTGAGCCGCTTAGGGTTTTGACTACGGCCCCCGTCCGGCCCTTTTTGACCAAATGATCGATCAGTAAGGGGATCAATACTTGGGAATTCATATACGTCCCGTCGGGATTGATGGCTGCGATCCGGTCGGCGTCGCCATCAAAAACCAAAACCAGGGCTTGCTGGGCCTTTGCTGTGGCAATGGCGGGCGCTAAATACTGACTGATGGGTTCGGGATGAATACCCCCAAATAAGGGATCGCGCTCCCCACGTAGGACGGGGCACAGAATACCTAAACGCGATAAACCCGTGCCGCCCACACCGTACATGGCATCGAGATAAACCCCCGTTTGATCCTTGATCCGTTCGACATCGATCAGGGTACGTAGTTGGATAAGATAATCGGCCCAGGGATCAAAACCCCCTTGGGTTCCAGGAGCCTTTTGGGGCAAAGGTATATTTAACTGGGCTTCGATTTGATCGGTTACCTGTTCTGTGACCGAGCCACCAAAACGGCCCTTAAGCTTGAGTCCCAGATAATTGGCGGGATTATGGCTAGCGGTCAACACCAGCCCGGCCGTGGCTTGACGGTGTTTTACCGCCCAACTAATGGCTGGCGTGGGGCTAGGTCCATCGGCTAATAAGACCCGATATCCCTGTGCCACCAGGGTTTGTGCGGCACATTGGGCAAAGCGCTCTGCTAAAAAACGATGATCATAGCCAATTAGAAATTCATCGCCACCGTAGGTGTTTGCCAAGATGTGGGCGCTCGTGGCACTCACCTGGGCTAGGGCCGCAAAGGTAAATTCTTCAGCGATGATCCCGCGCCAACCGTCCGTGCCGAAACGAATGTTCATGGGGTTCTGTGGGTCCAGTTCTGTTAGGATTAGCCTGTTGTCCACCTTAGCATCATGGAAGTAGCCTTTTTACGGGGGCAATTTCTCCCCCTCGCCGAAGCCACTATTAGTGTGCGGACCCATGCCTTTTTGTATGGCACGGCGGTTTTTGAGGGGATCAAAGCCTATTGGGAACCCAGTAGTGAAACTCTATATATTTTTCGGGCCGAAGATCATTATCGTCGTTTGCTCAATAGTTGCCGGATCTTACGTTTGGCTCCCCAGCCCGGTTTAGACGAGATGCTGGCCTTGAGTATCGAGATCCTCCAGCAGTGTCAATTTCGCACCAATACCTATTTGCGCCCTATTGTCTATAAAGCAGACTGTCGGATCGGGCCAGCGTTAAATGCCCCCGGCAGCTATGAAGATTTTTGCCTCTTTGCTGAACCGATGGATAAGTACCTCGCCGAGCGGGGTTTACATCTGTGTGTCTCCTCCTGGCGGCGCCTGGATGACAATATGATCCCGGCTAGGGCCAAGTGCAATGGTGCCTATGTCAATACGGCTTTGGCTAAAACCGATGCGACCTTGGCGGGTTTTGATGATGCCATTGTGCTCAATGCCGATGGGCACGTCGCCGAAGGATCGGCCATGAATTTATTAATGGTCCGTAATGGCACCTTGATCACCCCGGCGATTAGCGACAATATCCTGGAAGGGATCACCCGCGATACGGTCTTGACTTTAGCCAGCAAAGAATTAGGGATCCCCATTGAGCGGCGCTCCGTAGACCGTACCGAACTCTATGTAGCCGATGAAGTGCTGCTGTGTGGTACTGCCGCTGAAGTGGCTTCGGTGACGCGCATTGATCACCATGCCATTGGTACAGGTAACCCCGGCCCCATTACCCAACGCCTACAAGATCTCTATGACAAGTTGATCCACGGTCATCTGCCCCAATACGCTTCGTGGTTGACTCCGGTTTCTTTGGCAAAGGATTAAGACTTTGGTTGGTCAGAAAGAAGTTGCGATAGGTGGGGCGGCATCGATCGCGTATGCACAAGCTGTCCACTTGCAAGATACTCAAGTTCTTCGGGGGTTGATTGGCGTTCTAGCGCTTTATTGCGATAAGGATGACGACCGAACTGAGTAAGTATATCTCGATGTCGGCGTGCTTGGGCTGCGGAGAACTCTAGTAATGCGCGGTACTCCTGTGGTGCCTCCTGCACAAGGTCATCTGCAAGTTTAATTGCCAGTTCTAAATTTTTAAGATCCTCAGAATGCCCCAACGGTAGGAAGAAAAAAGTCTTCTCCCAGGGGGTTTTAAGAGATGCATAGTGTCCCATGTTGATGCCTTCAAGCGTCAACTTACAAGCCTTCGAGTCCTGGACGAACGCTTGTGCTGTGTCCTGGTAGATTGAACGTGAGAACTGGTCGAGGACGAGAATTAGCGCCAGCCGCGATCGCGGCTGATGAGACCAAGCATCTAGTTCACCACGTACGGCTTGTTCTAGCAGTGGTGAAAAATGCTCAATTATTTCAATGTTCCCTCCTCCGCGAAACCACCATTCCCACTGCCGAACCATCGCTGTTTGATCGGTGTTTGGTTGGATTGGAAACCAAAACTGGAGCACGTCTTCGTATTTTTCGGTTGCCAAGATAAACCCTCCTTAGATCTGTCGCAGAACTCAATTATCAGGCATCATTTTGGATATCTAAATCACCCGATTGGGTATTTCGCAGAAAGTATATCTGTCTAGCGCTTCGATTCAGCAGGTCGAATGAAGCGAATGCGGAATGAGACTCCGCTGGAATCGATTGTTATGTGCGCCCTTGCATCACATCCAGTTTGATAAGCGATACAGCTCGGTCTCGAGGAATACCCTGGGTCTGTGATATGCTCCAATTTTCCTCCTTCACTAGCCCCATGTACCAAGTTTGCACGTCGGAGCCCTTGACTTCGTAGACCATGATGCTTCCGCGACGATTCAACTTCGTATTCGAACTAACCCAGATGAAGAGAGCGGAATTGGCAAAATCAGTCACCCGCTTGTGAAGGTTTTCGGAGCTAGGAGCAAGTTTTCTTCGGTGAACGAAAGGAGCGGTTGATGACGGAGCATAGCTGCCGCTTTGATCGCGCACAAAATAGTATTCTCCGATTACACGATTCGGCGTGAAAGGGGGAAACGTGACCTTGTCTTGGCTGAATTCATCAAGCGAAGTATCAATTTCCAGGCGAAAATCCTCAAAGAAGCCCACGCGACCAATGCCAGAAAACTTGAGCCATTTATGATCGAACCAATTATCGATTTTCATCACAAAGATCTGCTCGGAAACTTCCTCGGCGACCAGATGAGAAATAATATGCTTCAACAACTCCACAAACTGAGAGTCATCGGTAGGGTTAGTAAAAATTTCCAGGTTCATAGTTTAAGAGCACATAATCAGTAATTAGATCGCAACGCACGCCCCATCGGAGGCATACCCAACATCTGTAAGAATAAACCGCACAACCAGCCATGCACGACCTCATGATTAGTTTTTCTTGATCACAGATCAGTGGTTCAACAAGATCCGCCAAAAAAGAGGACTGCAGTTTGTTCTGTATTGTGGAGACTTTAACAATTTTGCGTTGGACTGGTGGCTTGACATAACATACCTTTTGTTAAGAATATGCCGCACACTGCCATGAGCAAATTCCCAGAAATTTTCCCTGGGACATGAT
>JANNOF010000224.1:0-3173 GCA_031398925.1 Gloeobacteraceae cyanobacterium SOY_34_metabat_371
GGGCTGCAAAAAGGACGACAAGAAGGACGACAAGAAGGACGGCAAGAAGGACGGCAAGAAGGGGAGTCTATTGGTGCAACCCGTGCCAAATTAGAAGCCATACCTCCCCTACGCGTTCGAGGTTTTAGTGATCAAGAAATCGCTGAGATCTTGGGGTTAACCGTGGATCAGGTCCAATCTCTTCCTAAGTAAGAGATTGTCAGGCGTAGAACTATTTTGGTACAGGATGCGCTCCAAACGGCCCACAATATCATAGGTATATTCTGCTGCGATCTCGTTGGGCCTAGTCAGGCTAGAACGATGATCTAGATCATCATAGCCAAAGCTGAAGGTTTCAGATCCTTCGGTGATCCTTGTTAGACGATCATTGTCATCGTATTCATAGAGCATCTGCTGTCCTTACGGTCGAGCTTTTGCTTGAGATTTCCTACTTTGTCATAGGTAGATGTCTCACCATACCTGACTGTCCCTAAGCAAAGAGCGGCAAAAAGAACGGCAATACATCACTGGTACATTGCTAAAAAGCTATAATAGCAAGGTATTTCAGCTCCCATAGAGAGCGGCAAAATGTTGGAATTTGATATAGATCAAATGGAACCTATGCTACCGGTAGCATGCCGCGCCCTAGATGAATTTGCCCTCGATCTAGTAGCCAAGGCTAGCGGTCTGGCAAGTCAATTCAGCCCAAAAGTGCGAGATAAAGTAGGGCAATTAGTACGTTCGATGAACTGTTACTACAGTAATCTCATTCGCAATGGATCCATGGGACTAAAGCAAGAATGGTGATCCCGTCCCCCAGGCCCTTAAGCCATGGGGGGACGAGATCTTTAGCTCAAGCTATCAATCACTCCGCGCATTGCTTGGGCTAATTTAGCGAGTTGATCGGCCTTAGTAGATTCTAGATAAACCCGGATCAAAGGCTCGGTTCCCGAAGGCCGGATTAAAACCCAGGATCCTTCTTCGAGATAGAGTTTCAAGCCATCTTTACGGCTGGATTCTTTGACCCCCACCCCCGCAACTTCCGTGGGAATTGTCGTTTTAAAATAGGCTAAGACCGCTTGCTTATGGTCTTCGGTGAGGTGCAGGTCTAAGCGTTGGGAATACACAGGTCCACCGGCTTCAGCAATGGTTTCTTGGACGATCTGACTGAGGGGTTTGCCTTCAGTGGCAATCACTTCTACCATCAACAGATCCGCTAGAACTCCATCTTTTTCGGGTATGTGACCCAAAACACTTAATCCACCGGATTCTTCGCCGCCAATTAAGACGGGGACTTCCCGCATTTTTTGACCGACATACTTAAAGCCCACCGCCGTTTCAATGAGATCAAGGCCGTATTGGGTAGCCAGATTATCCAGCAAATGGGTGGTGGCAACGGTACGGACAATGGCTCCCCGTTGGCCTTTATGTTTAAATAAGTGCCGTGCCAGTACCAGCAATACCGTATTGGGGGTCAGCATGGTCCCGGTTTCATCAACCACCCCAAAGCGGTCAGAGTCTCCATCGGTCGCCAAACCGATCATGGCCTTAGTTGCCACGACTTGATCGATGAGTTCGATCAGTTGATCCCCTTTGGGTTCAGGCATCCCGCCGCCAAAAAGGACATCGCGATGGGTATGTAGGCTTTGGACTTGGACGCCCAAGGCCACCAACAGATCATCTAAGTAGCCGCGCGAAGTGCTATAAAGTGCGTCATACACCGCTGTGATCCCGGCTGCTCTAATGGTTTCGCCGTCGATCTTGCTGAGAATATAGTCATAGTAGGCCGGTTTAGGATCAAAGATTTGGATGGACGCGCTGGGAAAAGAAGCGGGCTTTTCATCGGTTGCGGTGGCTAAATTCGCCACAATGGCATCGGTGATCTCTGGGGTCGCCGGACCGGCGTAATCAGGAATGTACTTGATCCCGCAGTAGGGCGCCGGATTATGACTGGCGGTGAACATTAAGGCCCCGGCAGAATTTTGGATCATGGCCTGATAGGCAATGACAGGGGTCGGGCAATCCCGATTCACAATCCGTACTTGCCAGCCCAAAGCAGCTAGGACCTCAGCGGCAGTTTGGGCAAAGGCATCGGCTAAAAAACGAGTGTCATAGGCGATCAGTACGGGGCGGTCTTGACTGTAGGCCCCAGCCAGATATTGGGCAATGGCCCGTGTCACTTTACGGACATTAGGAAAGGTAAAATCGTCGGCAATGAGTCCCCGCCAACCGTCGGTTCCAAAGATGATTGTTCCAGTGCTTGGTGTCGCCATGATCCCTACCTACTGTGCCCTTATTGTAGGACGTGCCGGTGCGTTCACGGTTCTTCGTCCATACTTAATGAAGCGTTGCATAAGGGATCTATGGTAACTACCACCGTGCTAAAACCCCAGACTTGGATCTGGCGGGGCCACCGCATCAACTACACCGTTCAAGGGGAAGGGGCACCGCTAGTTTTACTGCATGGTTTTGGAGCTTCCGTGGGCCATTGGCGTAAAAATATCCCCGTCCTCGCCCAAGAATATCGGGTCTATGCCCTCGACTGGTTGGGCTTTGGAGCTTCGGATAAACCCGCTTTAGATTACAGTTTGGATCTCTGGGAAGCGCAACTTTTAGACTTTCTCAAGGAATTCATAACAGAACCCGTGGTGCTGATCGGTAATTCTATTGGGGCGTTGATTGCTTTAATGGCCAGTGCCCATACTGACCGGGTCCGGGGGACGGTACTGTTAAACTGTGCCGGGGGCTTGACCCATCGCCCAGACGAACTGCCCCCGTTGATCCGCCCCGTGATGGCGGCCTTTCAGTGGGGCTTGGGTCTACCGCAAATAGGTGAATTTTTATTTAATCGCACCCGTTCTCCGCGCAATATTCGCAATACCTTGCTACAGGTTTACGGAAATAAAGAAGCGGTCACCGATGAATTGATCGATCTTTTATATGGTCCCTCTGCTGATCCGGGGGCTGCTCAGGTTTTTATTAACGTGATCACTGGGCCCGCTGGGACCCCGCCGGAGGAACTTTTGCCCTTGGTTAAAAACCCCGTTTTGGTACTTTGGGGCGAAATAGACCCCTGGACTCCCATCAATCGGGGCCAAAAATTTGCTCGGTTGCATAGGGATCTGACGTTTATCGCTTTAGCCCAAACGGGCCACTGCCCCCACGATGAACGACCCGAATTGGTGCATCAACAT
>JANNOF010000237.1:0-1873 GCA_031398925.1 Gloeobacteraceae cyanobacterium SOY_34_metabat_371
CGGAGCGACGAGCGCTTCCGATGCGGGCGGGCCGCGCCACCCTCGCCGGCGTTCCGCATTCGCGCGGCCGAACGGCCTGCGTCAGCCGCGCGCCGGCGGGTTGGTACGGACGTTCCCAAGCTGGATGGCATTGGAGCGCATCCTGACGCGCGAAATCGCCGCGATTCCGGCGAGTCGGCTGCACGCGGTGTTCGGCCGCAGCCGATCAGGACAGCCCCAGTTGGATCGCAATGACCCGCTCGATAGCGTCCATATCGGCATGCGAGATACGACCGATCAGATTGACAAAACGCTGCTTGCTGACGGTTGTGAGTTGATCGGCAACGGCTTTACTCTGTGTGCCGTTGATGGTCACGTACGCTTCACTGGGATAGAGCCGGTCTATCTTGCTGGTCAACGGAACGACCTGCACACGGTTGAGGTGTTTGTTTGAGGCGTCATTACTGATGATGACGGCCGGGCGCTGTTTCTGGATCTCACCGCCGATGGACGGGTCAAAGTTAACCCACCAGACCTCACCGCGTTTCATCGGCGCTATCTCCCACGGTCGCCTCACTCCAAGCCAGGGCTTCTGCCTCACGAGCTTCGTCGGCGGCCATCTCGGCATACGCGCCGTCAAGCTCATCCGGCATGACATGCGGCCGTACAAGATCTTCGATGAACTGTGAGATCTTGCGCCTTCCGATGATCTTATGGAGGCCGTCGTAGACATGCTCATCGACGGTGATAGTCAGTTTTTTCTGCATGACACGCTCCGGAATATTCTATACGTATAGTACACGTAGTATAGCAGGTTCGCCAGACATCGGCAAGACTGGATCGATTGAGCAGGTGGTTGAAGATGGAGCGGCCGAACGGTGAAGCTTAGCCGCCGACCGCCGAGGGCTACGCTCTGAACCAAGACGCCGTTAGGCACAGTACGACGTGCTAAATCGCCCCGACAGGGCAGTCGGCTGCACGCTTTGTTGGGCGGCGGGCTTTCTCTTGGCTTTACTGCATCAGGACGCGGTAAACCGGCAATCTCGGATTATGCAATAACGCCCTTTCTCTTGCTGCGAAAGCAAGAATACTGATTCGCCGAACGCCTTTCACCTTCTCTACGCTGCCAAGGTCCTCGCGCGAACGTATGCTGCATGAACCATAATCCGACTCCAAACCACACCAGAAGGCCGACTGTCTTGCTTCCCGTCAGTAGCCGCAGCCACCAAAACTCGGCAATTGCTTCTGGCGCAATAGAGAGCATCGGAGCCGCTAGAAGGTATGCACCTGTCACAATGATTGTTTGGAGGCCGCGCTGCTGAGACGGTGAGCAAGCACGCCAAAGTGACCCGTCTGCGAAACTGATCAGTGTGATGATTGCCCAACTCGTATAATGATCCCACGTAATCGGTCCCATCAGTAATGCGATAATGATCAGTAATGGTAGGGTCAAATGATGCTCGGGTCGCTGTCGATTCGTGTACCAGACGATAGCGATGCCGAGTGCGGCAATCACGGGACCACAGAGACGGTAGATGCCAATACCGACTGAAAAGTTGGTGACGTCGTTGATTGGAGTGAAGAGCCGCGCGAACCACGCAGGGAGTGATTGGTTCTCCGTGTGCAACGAGCCGTATGATAGTGTTGGTGCAACAGTGAGGACGAATGTGCGCATGTTTTGGCTTCCGCCGATGAGAAGTGCAAGCCCGAGAAGGACAAGGATTGTCAGGACGGCTGCGAACACAGAGCGGATACGCTGGCGTAGCACAAAATAGATAATGAAGACGATAGGGCTGATCTTGAGCACGGTTGCCAGAGCAGCAGCGATACCGGCAAGGTACCATCGCTCGTGTCGATAGGCCCAAATGCTTACGGCGAGCGAGAGCATCACCCA
>JANNOF010000241.1:0-13380 GCA_031398925.1 Gloeobacteraceae cyanobacterium SOY_34_metabat_371
GTTTAGTTGGCCAAAATGCAATTATAGTCAAGGGGTCTACAAGAAATAGAAGCTATCATTTATATCCACTGATTCAATGGAATAATACCTATGATCTAACCAAAAAACTTGAGGAAGATGTCGTTTGGTCTTCCGATATCAAATCGCTAATGACTAATTTACCTGATAATGTCAGAAATATTTGGTCTTACGGATTTACCGAGATGTTAAATAACGCCATAGAGCACTCCTCTGGCAAAGCAGTCAATATTCAAATTAAAAAAACTGCGATTGATACCGAGATTTTTATAATTGATAATGGAGAGGGAATTTTCAAGAAGCTTCAGAGAGTATTACAGCTCAGTGACGAGCGTCATGCCGTGCTTGAATTGGCAAAAGGTAAAGTTACAACTGATCCAGAAAATCATACGGGTCAGGGCATATTTTTTTCATCACGGATGTTCGATAAATTCACCATACTTTCTGGGAGTGTCTTTTTTTCCCATGAGTTTTCTGAGGTAGAAGATTGGATTATTTCAGTAGATAAATCTCATTCTGGAACTACTGTTTATATGAAACTCAACAATAACACATCAAGAACTGCTAAACAGGTGTTTGATGCCTTTTCTTCAGGGGATGATTACGCTTTTACAAAAACAGTCATACCTGTCCGCTTAGCACAGTACAGTGACGAAATCTTAGTATCCCGTTCGCAAGCGAAAAGACTACTTAATGGTATAGATAAATTTAAAGTAGTTGTCTTTGATTTTTCTGGAGTGGAATCCATAGGACAGGCATTTGCAGATGAAGTTTTTCGCGTTTTCCAAAAACAACATCAGCAAATTAATATTATGAGCATACATGCCAATAAAGAAGTTGATCAGATGATCAAAAGGGCCAAAAATACTGTTGATCTATAATATTGTGCGTGGACGGTTTCTGCTGATCTTGCGCCAGTTACCTATTTAACGCAGGGCCTACCTATAATCAGTAGTCTACAGAACTTGAGGGTGGGTAACAATTGAATTATTCTTCAACCCGGCCCTGAGCCGTGATTATCAAGTTATCCAACAAGAAGTCCAATGACAATTTATGGTTTTTTCTGGATGCTAGGCGCGAGCAGCAAGAGTAGATCCCACTACAGAAAGGATCTTGAAGGTTTAGCCCCTCTAAATTACTGCAAGCAATTCCTAATAGGGCCATGCTAATATGCTGATCAGTATCTAGGACTCCCGCACCATGACTACCACCGCCCTTTCGGCCCGTGATCTTTTTCAAGCGGCTTACGAAAATCGGTACACTTGGGATCAAACTTTTCCAGGGTATACCTGCGACTTTACCCTAAAGCTCAACGATGAAACCTATACGGGACAGGTTATGGTTAGTGCCGATCTGCAGATCCAGGTCCAAACCAGTGATCCTAAGGCCGAAGAATGGCTACGCAACCAAGTTAAAGATGTTGTGACCCACCGCAAAGCCTCCAGTTTTACCGTATCTCACGGCAATCACACCTTTACGCTCGACGGGGAACCTGACAGCACGGGGGCCCAAGCAATTCTTGTGGGCGGCGATGCCATGGGTTCTCACTACAAAGTCCGGGATACCCAAGTGGTTCAGGTTTCACGGGTCATGGGTCGTATGGCCTTTACGATCAACCATTTAGATAAGCTAGACACGGGCCGGGGCTATATTTCATCGGCCTATACCGCCGTGTTCAAAAATCCCCAAACCGATGAAGTGCTGCGTCAACTCAAGTTTCAGGATATTTACGAATTGTTTGATGGGCAGTACCTGATGACCAAACAGATCGTCAGTGGTACCGAAATGGGCCAGCCCACCTACACCGAGATCAACTACAGCAATTTTAAGTTAGGCGCGTAAATCGGTCCGATCAAGTATCAAGGGTATGAGCCCTCCAACCTTTGCGCCCCTTCTACGCACTGCCCAACGCCAAGCCCTCGCCTATCCGGGGGGGGCAATGGGTATTTCAGCGGTGCCAGGAAGCGGTAAAACCTACACCCTAGAGGTCTTGATTGCCGATCTGATCCTCAATCGTGGGGTGGCTCCAGAGCGCATTGGGGCGTTTACGTATATGCGTTCTTCCCGTGCGAATTTGACCTTTCGGGTCAATCGGTTGCTTCAAGAGCATGGGGTAACGGGTCGTTTAGAGGCTTTGACGCTCCACGCCCTCGCCCTACGGATCCTTAAAAATTTTACGGGGCGGCTTGGGGTCGAAGAAGTCCAAGTTTTAGAAGCCTACGAGCAAGAGCGCATCATTACCCGTGCAACCAACGACTGGCTCAGGGGCCATACGCGTCTTTGGGAGCCGTTGTTGCCCCCGCAACGTAACCCCGAATGGATCATTCGCAATCGCTTAAGTTTTGCAAAGACCTTTCGAGGGATGTGTCGGGCCGTGATCCGTACGGCTAAAAATTACCGCACCGCACCCGAAAAGATCCAGGCGCGCCCGGAGGGATTTTTGTGTTGGGCCTTACCGGTCTATCGAGAGTATCAAAGTGAACTCACCCGGCGGGGTTTGGTCGACTACGACGACTTGGGCGGTCGGGCCTTGGCCCTAATGGAACAGGACAGCCAGGTTTTGGCTGAAGTTCAAAGTTGGTACGACTATATTTTGGAGGATGAATCTCAAGATAGTTCGCCCCTACAGGAGCAAATGTTGGCGGTGCTCAGTAGCCGCACCGGTAATCTGGTACGGGTGGGCGACCCTAATCAAAGCATTATGGGGACATTCACTACCGCCGAACCCCGGCTTTTTCGTGCCTTTTGTGCCACCACACCGCCCGTGATCCTCAGTGAATCAAGCCGTAGTGCGCCCCGGATCCTAGATCTGGCCAATGCTTTAGTGGCCTGGAGCACCCAGGATCATCCCTTGGCCTATCTCCGGGAAGCAGCCCTTGCGCCGCAGTATATCCAACCTGCTACCACTGGACCAGCAAATCCGACCAATCAAGAGTGCGCCATTGATTTTGAGGAGATCCCAGGCTCGGTGGAAACCGAAATTGAATCCGTAGTCCAATGGTCCTTGGCGGCCCTGAGCCTACGCCCGGATCAGACCATAGCCATTTTAGTAACCACCAACGATTTGGGTACCAAAGCCCTTGAAGCCCTCAAACGCGCTAATCATGCGGCAGTTGATCTGTTGCGGGGTAACCCCAGCCAACGCCGCATCACCGAAAGTCTTAAAACCCTAGCGGATCTGTTTGCCCAACCGGCGGATCTGGGCTTACTGCAAGCAGCCTATCAGAGCTTAGGGGGGGGCGCTTTACCGGCCTTGCCCGCTGAGCAATTGCTTTTTCCAAGCTTGGGTTTAGCCGTAAAAGACCCATACTTAAAAACCCTAGCCCGTTGGCTCAAAGCTGCCCGTGCCCCGTGGCCCTATGTCTTGCGTTTGGTAGTACAAGAGTTGGCCCGTGATCCAAGCGAAACTTTTACGGGCAACTATGTCGTTGATCAACTGGAGCGTACTTTAGATCAGCCCACATCAGACTGGCGGATGGTTGCCGACGAATTGGCCTTGATCTTGGAGAGTGGGTTAAATAATTTTCCGGCGGAGGTTTTTTCCTTTAGTCCCCAACCGGGGACCGTGACGGTGGCAACGGTTCATCGGGCCAAGGGATTAGAGTTTGATGAAGTTTACCTGACAGGGTTGAGTGCCTACGATTACCCGGTTGTTGCTGAAGATCACCGTATGGGTTTACGCTTTTTGGATGATCTGGATATGCAAGCGGAAGCGGAAGCTGAACTGCGCCGCTTTTTAGGGGGTCATAGTGCACTCTATTCCCCTACGGAACAGGCCTTTTTAGATCTTGCTGCCGAGCGGCTCCGACTCCTCTATGTCGGGATCACCAGAGCTAAACGACGGTTGACCTTGACCGTTGCCACCGAGAAGTTTGGCAAAGAACAAAAGCCTTCGCTGTTATTTACCCTGTTGCGTACGGGATAATTGGACTGGGTGATTGTTCCCGGAGTAGGGATCAGGAAGTATAGAACCGACACGGGATCATAAAAGTAAAGCAGGTTTCTTCGGCATGACTGGTAACGTTAATCGTCCCTTGAAGATTTTCAATTAAGCGTTTCACCAGAGCTAAGCCTAAACCCGTGCCGCCTTGGCTCCAGGGATCACCGTTGGGAACACGATAGAATTTTTCAAAAATATAAGGGAGTTCATTCGCGGGGATGCCCACACCACTATTAATAACCTGAAAGATTATATGGGTAGGCTCTTGGTTTACCTTGACTTGGATCGAACCGCCATCAGGAGCATATTTACAGGCATTATTAACTAATTCTTGTAGTACCCGCTGTAGACTAATACTGTCTATTTTAAGGGGCTGTAGGGTTGCAGCAAGTGTCCAGTTAAGGGACTGATGACGGCTCATAGTGCGGTCTTTAAATCCTAAGAGGATGTCAGGAATCCACGTTTGCAGATCAATCCAGTCTTGAGTGGACTCAGTTTTTCCTGCCTCTAGCCGCTGGAGATCAAGAAGGTCATTGATTAGGGCGACCTCCCGTTGACATTCTGACTCTAGTACTTGTAAATAGGTAGGATTTTTGGCTGGATTTGTATCGTTCATTTTAAGTAGTTTAATCGCCATATTCATATTAGAGAGCGGGGTACGCAGTTCGTGGGAAACGGTACTCATAAAGTCATCTTTGAGTTGATCAAGCCGATGAAGCTCCACCATTTGGAGGGCCAGCTCTTGGTTCGCTCGTTGTAATGCTACTTCCGATAGTTTGCGCTGGGTAATATCTGTTTCTGAGCCAATCATACGAATAACGTTACCTAACGAATCACGCAATACTTGACCGCGATCAAGTACCCACATATGGGAACCATCTTTACGTTGTGCCCGATACTCAACGGCAAAAAAGTCGGTTTTAGCGGCAAAATGATCCTTAATCGTAGTCATTACCAGATCATAATCGTCAGGGTGTATGCGTTGGATCCATTCTTCTAAAGATTCACCGACTTCTGCTTCCGTAAAGCCGCGCATCGCTTTCCAACGGGTAGACAGGAAAATGCGATTCCCCTGGACATCCCAATCCCAAATGCCATCATTAGTACCCTTTAGGGCTAATTGCCAGCGCTCTTCACTTTGGCGTAGGGCCGCAGTACGTTCTTCAATTTTGATTTCTAGTTGTTGATTTAAATGTTCTAGGGCTTGCATCGCCCGTTCGCGCTCTAATTCAGCAGAAATACGGGCGGCAAAGATCTGAAGGATGGATTGCAGCCAAGGTATATTCGTCAGGGGCTTATAATCTAAAATACAGAGTACACCAATGGATTTTCCGGCTAAGTTGGTGAGGGCGATGCCGATATAACTATCCGCATTAAGAGTACGTAAATTTGCATCTTCAGGAAATTGCTGTTGAATTCCTGTAGCCCAGTAAGCGATTTTATTATCAAGCGTCCACTGACAGGGAGTATTTTGAAAAGTATAATTAAAGTTAGTCTGCAATTTATGATCAAACCAGAACGCACGGGTACATAAATGTTCATCGATCAACTCAGTTACCAAAACCGTACTAACAACTAGGGTTTTGGCTAAATAACTAACAAGGGCTGTGAAAAATTCCTTTCCTGTAACGGCGGCTGTTCCTTCTACCAAATGCTGTAGCGCTTTTTCCGCCAGGATACGCGCTGTTATGTCTTGCACTGTACCAAAGGAACGTTTGGGTTCACCGAGTCGATCAAAAACGGTCTGTCCGTATTCATGGACATATTTGATCCGACCATCAACCATTTGGATGCGGTAGACCAGATCGGCTAGGGTGTGATTTTTAATAGCTGTCGCATAGGCTTGTTCGACCCTAATTCGATCATCAGGATGAATGACCTCTAAAAATTTATGGGGATCTGACTGCCTTAGCTGTGGATCAAATTCAAAGATCCGGGCAACTTCATCGGACCATTCCAAGATACCTGTTCGGCGGTCCACTTCCCAATTTCCAATATGAGCAATCTGTTGGGCTTCTCGCAACCGCGCTTCACTATGTTGAAGGGCATATTCTGTTCGTTTGTGGGCGGTTATATCTAAGACAACACCATACCAAGCAATATCACCATTCTCCCTTCGTTCCGGGCGGTCGCTGGCTTGGATCCATTTTCGTTTCCCCGTTGCGGTCCTGATTTGTACCTCGTAGAAAAAAGGGGATAAATGCTCAATACTATGATTAAGAGCCTCATTATAGCTCGTGCGATCCTTAGGATCAGCAAATTCAATTTGGAAGTTGGGATCTTCTAAGATCTGCCCAATACTCATTTCAAAGATTTCAGCTCCCGCTGGACTCATATATTCAAAGCGTGTGGATCGATCTGCACCTATGACTTGAATATAAATTCCTACGGGTGAGGACAAGGCAATTTTTTGAAAGCGGGCTTCACTTTTTTTAAGTGCTTCTTGGGCACTGATCCGATCACTTATATCTTCAGCAAAAGACAACATTGAGATCAAATTATTAGCTTCATCAAAAATTAAAGAGGTACTCCATTGACACGTTATAACTTTACCGCTTTTTGTGTAGTTACGATTTTGAATATTTATGGAACTGATCGCCCGCTCTCTCAGGGCTTTCATCTGACTAGAAACGTATTCAAAATCATCTTCATAGACAAATTGCCACTGTTTAATATCCATATTTTTAATATCTTCTTCACTCCAACCAAAAATCTTCTCCGCTTGTTTTGACCAGCGAACAATACGGCGGTCTCTGTCCCACTGAATAATGGCTAAAGGAGCGTTATCAAAATGAGCATCAATAAGGTGGAGTGAAGAATTTAATAATTCTTCTGAGTCTTTGCGGTCACTAATATCCGTAATAGTACCCACATAGCCGATAACTTGACCCGCGATATTTTGCTCGGCTTCGGCTTGTGCCAATACCCAGGTAATAGTTCCATCGGGTCTTTGAAACCGATATTCTAACTGAAAAGGCTGGCGCGTTTGAAGTGAATGCTCCCAGGCCTTGATAACCCGCTCTAGGTCATCGGGGTGAATACGCTCCACCCATCCTTTGCCGATCATAGCCACAGGATTAAGTCCGACGATCTCGCAGCAACGGGGATTTGCGTATAAGCAGAAGCCTCCTAGGTCGGCACGAAAAATACCGACAGGAATAGTAGCTAAAGAAGTAAAAGATTGTGTATTACTGTGTAGTAAAGCCTCCGGCGACGGAACGGCTGCGTGCCCTGTGTGGCAAAGTTGCCATAATTGCTTATTTTCAGCTTCCAAACGAGCAATTTTCTGTTCGGGGGTTTCCATACCTCTGCTCGACGGGTACGTTGACATACTTTAGTATAGGGTGGGAATTCGTAGGCAGGGGCGTCGCTTATCTTTATTAACATAGGATTATCCCCCTAGGGAGCCATCGGAGCGAAACCGCAATAAACGGGCATTGATCAAAGAAAAGATCAATAAGATCCCAAAAAGAATCATACCCACCGCTGAAGCATAGCCTAGTTCTAAGTTAGTAAAAGCCCGCTCATAAAGATAATAAACCATAGTCATTGAGCTATTTGCCGGTCCCCCACGGGTCATAATATAGACTTCTTCAAATACTTTCATCGCCGAGATCGAGGAAAGGACTGCCACCAGTAAAATGTAGGGACGCATCAGCGGAACCGTAATATACCAATGTCTACGCCAACCATCCGCCCCATCCAAAGCAGCGGCTTCGTACAGTTGTTTCGGAATCCCTTGTAGACCTGCTAAATAGATCACCATGTAATAGCCCAGTCCTTTCCAAATGGTGACGAGCATGACGGCAAATAAAGCGCCTTCACTGGTTAACCACGGAATGCCTGTACCCGCTAAGCTCTGGATCAGGCCATTAAGTAGCCCCTGCTCGGCAAAGATCCATTTCCATGTAACCCCGGCAATTACCATCGGAATGATAACGGGAATATAGTACAACACCCGTAATCCTTGGATACCAGGGAGGCTGCGGTTGAGCAAGACCGCCAAACCCAAGGGCAAGACCACAAGAGCCGGAACCACCCCCAGCCAGTAGATCAGGGTATTCCCTAAAACTTTCCAAAAAACCGTATCAGCCCAGAGGGTCTGGTAGTTTTGTGCGCCAATCCACTCCGGGGCATTGAGAATATCGTAACGAGTAAAACTCAAATAAAAGGCTTGCAGCACGGGCAAAAAGGTCGATAGCCCTAAGATGACTAACGCGGGTAACAGGAAAAGATAGGCGGTCCAAGGGATCGGTTTCATCGAAGTCATCTTACTGTAAATCTGCCGCTTTCTAGATCCCAGCCAGGGAAAAACGGTTGGGGGGAAGTGGTCAGAGGGGTCTACTGCTTAGATCAGAATCTCTTTGCACACTTGCTCCATATCCTCTAAATCTTCAAAAAGAGCGTCTGGATCATAGAGCGAAAGCTGGGCTAGAGAAAATTTACCCGTTGCTACAGCAATACTTTTGACCCCCAGGTGACGTCCACAATGAATATCGTTGGGTGTATCGCCAATAATCACAATATCTTTACCCTGAAATTCCTTTCCTAACTGCATTTTGGCTTTAGCTACCGCTTTTTCTGGCAGGAGATCCCGCCGGGCGGCTTGATCGCCAAAGGCCCCTAAACAAAAATAGGGATCAAGACCCACCGACCGCAGTTTGATCCACGCAGCCTGCTCCACATTGCCCGTTAACAAGCCCAAAACAACCTGGGGGTGTTGGGATAACCTTAGGACTAAGCTAGGAATCCCCGGAAAAACACGGGGTTCGATCACCTCAAGGGTCTGTTCTAATCCTTGGAGGTAGTACTCCCACACCCTTTCAATTTTTAGGAAAACTTCGGTGGTACCGATGCCCACCCGCGCCATTAACTCCAAAACAATTTGTGTATCGGTTTTGCCGCTCATCGAATAGTCGTTGAGTAAAATTTCTTGGCCAAAAACTTTTTCTAAAGCGCTGATCAGGGAACGAGACCCTACGCCGTGCACTGTTAAAATTGTGCCGTCAATATCAAAAAGGACTAGTTTTACCATAGACCTACACCTAAACGTTAAAGCGGAGGATCTAAACTGGGGGATCCATCAGCGCAATGAGCTGCTTTTGAACAGTATCGGGGGATTGATCTCCATTAAGGGTATGTAATTTACCCTGAGCTTGATAGTAGCCGATCAGGGGTTCAGTCTCGGCTCGATACCGCTGTAGCCGCGTGGGGACTACCTCCGGTTTATCGTCTTCTCGTTGTAGCCACTGCTTAGGGCACTCAGGATTGGCACAGTCTGGAGAAGGTGGATTAAAGGCTATGTGCACCACTTTTTTACATAGGGGACAGGTCCGGCGTCCCACCAGACGATCAAACAGCACCGCTTCGGGTACATCAATTAAGATCACGCCTTCTAAATCTTGTTGGATTTCGTTTAAAAGACTATCTAAGGCTTCGGCTTGAACCGTCGTCCGGGGAAAGCCATCTAAGATCCAACCTTGATGCATATCTTCCTGTTGCAGCCGCTCTCGGATCAACCCAATGATCAGTTCATCGGGCACCAATAACCCCTTATCCATGTAAGGCTTGGCAGCTAAGCCCAAGGGTGTACACGCCTGTTTCGCGGTGCGGAGTATATCTCCCGTTGAGATCTGGGGGATCAAGTAGAGTTTTTCGAGGAGTTGCGCTTGGGTGCCTTTACCGGCTCCTGGTGCTCCTAAAAGGATCAATCGACGCATGGTGGGGTGTTGGATAGAGTTACTTACGCTTGACCATACCCTCATACCGTTGAGAGATGAGGTAGGTTTGGACTTGCTTGGCGGTATCGATGGCGACCCCGACCATGATCAACAGAGAAGTTGCACCGAGGCCATTAAAGGTCGTAACCCGGGTGGCCTGTTCAACCGCCGTGGGAATAACCGCCACTAAGCCTAGGAATACGGCACCAATTAGGGTCAAACGACTAATTACCTTGCCCACATAATCAGCGGTGGCTTTGCCGGGACGGATCCCTGGGATCGAAGAACCCATACGCTTGAGGTTTTTGGCTAAATCCTCAGGATTGATGACCAACGTGGAGTAGAAATAGCTAAAAAAGAGGATCAAAACTAAGTAAAAGAGGGTGTAGGCCCAACTTGTCGGACTCAGATAGGTACTGACAAAACTGCCCACCTGTTGATTGTTGGTTAATTGGGCCACCGTTATGGGCAACACCAACAGAGACGAGGCAAAAATGATCGGCATTACCCCACCCTGATTGACTCTGAGGGGTAAATAGCTGGTTCCCTGTTGATTCATGGTTCCTTTCGGGCCAACCATGCGCTTGGCTGAAAGAATGGGAATTTTGCGTGTACCTTCTTGGACAAATACAATGCCCACGATCATGGCCAAAAATACAAGTACCAAAACTGCCGTTCCGAGCAGTAAGCTATTATCTTTTTGGACTAGGGCCACGGTATTGCCAATCGTACTGGGGATCGATGAGGCAATAGATAGGAAGATCAATAGGGAAGCCCCATTGCCAATTCCTTTTTCAGTGATTAACTCACCGATCCACATGACAAAAATTGCCCCTGCGGTTAAAGCCAAGGTAGTTTGAACAATAAAAAATGGGCCTGTTTCGGCGGCAAATCCACTGGAATTGATGAAAAGGGCGAGCGCAGCGCCTTGAATAATAGCCCAGCCCAAAGCCAAAAACCGCGTATATTGAGCGATCTGGCGGCGTCCCTGTTCACCTTCATCTTTTTGAAGGGCTTCCATTTGCGGAAATACGGGCACCAGTAGCTGCATGATGATCGAGGCATTGATGTAGGGCAAGATACCTAGGGCGAATACCCCTAAAGAACTTAAGCCTCCCCCCGTAAAAACATCCAAAAAGCCTACAAGGACATTGTTTTGGAGCGAAGAGGCAAAAGCCTCTTGATTGATCCCTGGTAAAGGGACAAAAATGCCGAACCGCGCCAGGGTTAATAAACCAATGGTAAATAGAATCCGGCCCCGGAGATTGCTGGACTGGGTAAGCTGGCTAAAAAGTTGCTGGGTTGACGGTGCCCCGCCCTTACGGTTGGAAACGGTCATGCAAAGACTCGCTTAGGCGAACCTACTTATTCTAGCCCGTTGCGTACAAACCGTAGAAGCAAAAGCGGATCTCCGCTCTAGGTGGGCGATCCCCGCATTTTATAAGCAGTAGGTATATTTGCCAATTCCTTGTTATAGTATTAGGGCAATCTTCTGGGTACTGCTTTATGCATGAAACTTCACGCAAGTCCCCCTCCTTGTCAGACCGAGAACTTGAAGTCTTGGAGTTGGTTGCATCGGGTTTGACCAATGAGCAGATCTCAGACCGTCTTGAACTAAGTAAGCGCACCGTGGATAACCATATCAGCAATATTCTTCAAAAAACCAATACCAGCAATCGGGTGGCCCTAGTCCGTTGGGCACTTCTGTGGGGTAAAGTTTGCATTGCCGATGTGAATTGCTGCCCCATACCCGGTCAGGAAGTTCAAACCAACTAGAATGCTAAAAATCTATTTTCCGGGCTGGCCCTTGGCAATGTACCGGGAATTATCAGTGCATTTAAAACAGGTTTGTGGCCTTGAAACCCAAGTATTATTACGTAGTGATCCTAACTTTAATTATGTATTAGATCAGGTGGATTGTGTAGCTGTAACCTACCCTGTAGAAGCAATTGAACAACTGGCCCAGATTTTGCACTATTACAGTACCCAGTACCCTCAGATCCCGTCTGTAGCGGTGCAAGAACACCAGGAATCCCAAGCCTTAAATACAAACCAAGCGGACTTAGCCAACTATTTAAAGCGGTAGGCGGAGGGTAAAAATACTCCCTTGTCGCGGGCTACTTTCTAAGGTGATCGCCCCCCCATGATTGCGCGCGATGGTTTGGGCAATGGCTAAACCAAGCCCTGTGCCGCCTTGGCTCCGCGCGCGGGCCTGATCCACCCGATAAAATCGTTCAAAGACCTGGGCTTGATCCTCTGGGGCGATGCCGATCCCCGTATCTTGAACGGCAATATAGCAATGTTCATTTTCACACCAAGCCCGGATACTCACCGTTCCCCCGGCTGGCGTATAGGACAGGGCATTACTGATCAAATTAAGGACTAAACGGGCTAACTGCTCCCCATTACCCAACACGGGAACGAGGGTTCCTAAATGCAAACTTAAAGTCAACTTCTTTTGATCGGCTAAGGGCTGTTGTTCTTCAACAAGTTCTAGCAAAAGTAATCCTAAATCTAGTTGCTGACGGTCTAAGGTCGGTAGTGGGCCTTCATTACGAGCCAAAAAAAGTAGATCTCCCACTAAGATCCCCAGCCGTTGACTTAAGCGCTCTATGGCTTCTAGGCCCCGTTGCTGATCGCGGGTAACGGTGGGGTCCATCAATAGCACTTGGACATTGGTTTGGATCGCCGCTATGGGGGTGCGCAGTTCATGGGAGGCATCGGCGGTAAATTGTTGGAGTTGGGCAAACCGCTGACGGAGCGGAGCAATAACGGTTCCCGCCAACAGCCAGCCCCCCGCCCCGGAGAGCAAAAGAGTAATGGGAATTCCGAAGGTAAGCGCTAAAGATAATTGATCGAGGAGTTGATCACGGTTAGTAAGGGGTTGTAAAACACTGAGATAGCCTAAAACCTGACCCTCGTAGGTCCATTGGCGGGTGAACTGGCGATACTGAATGCGATTACGGGTACTAATGGTTTTCCAGCCAACTTCTAAGCGTAGGGGAGTGTTAAAAAGCTCAGGATCTACCGTCGCCCGGACTAAATCACGATTGGGGGCAAACCAGATCAAACGGGCTTCACCATTGGGTTGAAAGTACACCGAACGATCGACGATTACTTCCCAGGTGGTCTGCCGATGGCGCACCGGCAAAGACCATTGCACCTGTTGGGCCAACTGTTCTAGGGTCCGGTCTGTTTCACGGGTCAAGGCTCCTAAAATAAACCACCATAGGCCCCAACCTAAACTCAATAGGATCAAAGCCATAACCGTGGTGTAACTGAGGGCCAGTTGGATGCGGGTCTTTTGGAACATTAGTCTGCCGGGATTAAGTCAATAAACGTTACCTCCGGCGGGCATCCTAAACTCAAATTCTGAAAACGTCCGATGCCCCGCGAGACATAAAGTTGGTTAATCCCTTGATGGTATAGCCCGGCCCAACTATCTGATTTGAGCAGTCCTGCGTAGGGAATGCGGATGCCCCCTGGTGCATTATTTTGCACTAATTGAATCAGCCTACGCCAGCCGAGAGGGGTACCTAAGGGTACGAATCGCACCTGTCCGCCGTGGGTATGACCCGAAAGTTGTAGATCAATGCGTTCGTTTTCTAAAGACCAAAAAGTATCTGGGTTGTGGGCCAGCAACACCGTGGGCTTACGCCCGCGTAGGGTGCTAAAGATCTGCTCCGGTTCATGAGGCCCAAA
>JANNOF010000245.1:0-1717 GCA_031398925.1 Gloeobacteraceae cyanobacterium SOY_34_metabat_371
AAAAATTCCCGACTCAATGGACAAGCAATACAGAGATGCGTCAATTAACGAATGTCGCGCCACAGTCAGAGGTATGATTGCCAGCCTTCAAGGATTCCATTTTGATAAAATGTCCAATGTAGATCGGGCTAATAATAAGCAACTACAGTTACAAGTTGCACGAGAAGTTGGTCTTGTAACTCCACATACTCTGACTTCAAACAATCCAGAAGCAGTCAAGCAATTTGCTCAAGAGTGTAAGCAAGGTATAGTTACCAAGATGCTTTCTTCCTTTGCTATTTATGATGATCGGGGGCGGGAAAACGTTGTGTTTACCACTCCAGTTACAAATGATGATCTGGAGAATATGGAAGGACTGCGTTTTTGTCCGATGACCTTTCAAGAAAATGTGCCCAAGGCGTTGGAGTTGCGGACAACTATTGTCGGACACCGCGTATTTACTGCCGCAGTAGATTCCCAAAGCTTAGAAGGATCTACTTACGACTGGCGCAAAGAGGTGAGAGCCTTAGTTAAAAATTGGCAACCTTACGACTTGCCAGAAGATATTGAGAAAAAACTGCTCAAACTAATGGCTTATTTTGGCTTAAACTATGGAGCAATTGATATTATTGTCACCCCCGATGGTCGGTATGTATTCCTCGAAGTTAACCCAGTCGGGGAATTTTTTTGGATGGAGATATATTCACCATACTATCCTATTTCGCAGGCGATCGCAGAAGTATTACTGACTAATAAAAATTAGGGGATTGAGCCTTGTGTATTTTTATTGTCTTCTATTTTGAAAGGTATTAGTGAGATTTCACTATTAAGTTTATTAATATTAAATCCCTCATTTAAAATTACGAATTATTTACATTTGGAGATTAAATCCTTGTGATAAACCTAGTAAATACACAAACAGTTTTAATATTTAATGGAGTAAATGATTATATAGATTTTGGCAGAAACGATATTGGCGGCGTTTTCGCTCAAGGGAGTTCAGCTTTTACGGTTTCAGGATGGGTAAATCCATATCAACTAACAAATAAAGCCACTAGTTACGGGACGCGCAATGTATTTTTTGCCCGTTCTTCAGAGAGATTCAGCGATAATTTTGAATTTGGCATCAGTGAAACAGGAAGCCTAGATGTCTACATTGATGAAAGTGTTAGCAAGAGTATCAAAACCTTCGGACAAGGAGAATTAACTATAGAACAATGGCACTTTTTTGCTATTGTTTTTAACAGTGGTCAACTAGCCGTATACCTTGACGATCATGAATACAACGATTCTCTTAGAGGTTCATCTTTAAACAAAGCCACAAGTTCTATAACTCTGGGAGCAACGTTACATAAACAGGTCTATTTCAAAGGACAATTAGCAAATATTAGCGTTTGGAATTATCCCTGTACTCAAGCAGAAATCCAGACTCATCGTTGTGGGCAAATAGTCGGAGATGAATCAGGATTAGTGGCTTACTGGAAATTAGACGATGGGCAAGGTACAACTGTCACAAACCAAACTGGAAAGTCTTATCAAGGGAATTTTCGTGGTAATCCTATTTGGACTTTAGCAGAAATTCCATTTGCAACACAATTATCAAATCCAGTTCCATTTACAGCAGAATTATCCAATCAAGAAGATATTCAAGAAGAGATCCAAATTGAGACAGCAGTTATTCCCGAAGAAAATGTCTCAACACTAACCACAAATTTATTAGCAGCAACGGTATCGTTAG
>JANNOF010000059.1:0-10271 GCA_031398925.1 Gloeobacteraceae cyanobacterium SOY_34_metabat_371
TTAGTATCTCTAGAAAACTGGGACTGTGTCAAGACCCCTTGCGGTACTTTTGCAGCCGATCTAGCATCGGATCGCCCTTGATCTATTACTCCATGCTGATCCTAGCGACCTGTAGGCTTGCGGATGGGTTACTTTGTCCAACGGCTTTTATCCTGCGCCTCGCCCCTGATCCTCACATAAAAGATTTTGTGTATAAAAATGCTTCCGGCCCCCAAACCCTCAATGTACTGGCCCATTGGGATCAAAAGGACCTGGTGATTACCTATCGAGACTGGCCTTCGGATCCACCGCCAACTTTGCTCCAGTGTCCCCTAAGGGAGCTACAAAGCTATCCGCTCGTCTTTCAGTCTGCCTACAAAGCCTATACTCCTTACCGAGTGGGGGCTAAGACCTATTATTTACCAGAGGCGCATTTAGGAGCCTTTGGTACTGTAGCCTATACCTGCCTAGGCAAGTGCGTAGCGCACCCGCGCTACCTAGCCCTAGCGTCTATTACTGCGGATCAAGCGCTTTTTACCTACAATGCACCTTATAAAAATGCCCAGGTTTGGCGGGTTGATCCTACGAAATTGATCCCGGAACGCCTGTTTTGATTGCTATGATTGTATATATACATCTTGCTAGCAAGATAGCTTGCTAGTATAAAGTTTCTGATCCCAGCCCACAGCCCTAAAGTCCTTTGCTGCCCAGACGCTTACCCAATAAAAGTAAACGACCCAATTGTTGGGCACTAAAATACACGTGCTCCGCCGCATTTTCTAAAAGTTGAGCGGTGGACATAATACCGGGTGTGGCATCAAAGACAGCCCAGGCCCCACTCGCAAAAACCGTCTCCAGTTCTTGGGTACGGATACTGCCGGAGAGCATGATCCCTGGAGTTCCGGTTTGTTGACACAATTGCAGGACTAGGGGGGCAAGCTGTTGCGGAAGCGTCTGACGATCCGATTGACCTTGACCGGTGATCACCAAGTCAACATTACGGATTTGTTCAGCAAAATCCAGATTCTCTAAAAATACGTGATTGGCTGGGCGCAATTTTGCCCCTAAAAGAGCCAATCCATAACCGATCCCACCGCCCGCCGCCGCTCCACTTAAAAGATGATGCCCACTATCGTTCGTTTTTTGGTTGATTTCCGCCAAATAAGTCAAAGCTTGATCCATTTTTTCGATCACGGTAAAGTTTGCCCCTGTCTGGGATCCCCATTTCCAGGCCGCCCCTTGCCTACCGAGGAGGGGCGTTGACACATCACAGGCAACGATCACTTCAACCTGTTTAAGCCGGGGTAATGCACCCTTAAAATCAACCCGGGTTAACCGGGCCATATTAGCCAAATTATTGGGATTCCAGTTAATAGACTTACCATCAGGATCTAATAAACTGACCCCTAGGGCTTGTAATAAACCCATGCCCCCATCAACGGGCCAAATGCCTTCTGGAAGATAGAAGTAGACCCGCTCCACTAAACGGTCTTGAATCGCCGCTTTAATAAGTTGCCCAGCTCCAAAACTAGACATCTCCTCAATGGTGCGCGTCGAAGTACGCTCAGGCATCAAAACCGCCGTGCGGCCTTCGTGGAGAATGCCATATTGAACGCGGGTAGTACGACCCTGATCGCCTAGGGCTACGGTATCCCGCCATTCCCCCCCACAGGCTTCAACGATGGTTTGGACGACTCTTTGATCAATCACCATCGGCACCTGCTGGAGTTCAAATTCGGTGCTCGTGGCGCAGAGTCCATCAGCGATGACCCCAGAAACTTTATGGGCGGATAGGCCACCTTGAAAGGGTTCAGGACAAATAAGGATCTTTAAAAGACTCATGTGCTGAAGTTGGGTGGTGTTTTAAGTTAATCAAACCTTCACAGATTTGGCTACTACCCCCTAATTGCTATAGCTTCCAAAGGATCATGAAAATATAACAAACCTATTCAAGTAAGGGGAGGCTTCTTGAGTAGGATTAAAAGAAAGGAGCATTTAAGACAAGGGGAGGAGTAGGTGCTAGAGCGTGCTGATCTGGGAAGGCTTGCGGAGGTGGGTTCATACCTCAGCCTAGGTCAGTTAAATACGGAATGGGAGATCATTGAATTAGTACTTGACTCCCTCCAAGGCCCTCTGGCCGCACAAATGGTCGGTATGATCCTCATTGAACCTGAGCCGGTCCTATTTTATACCACTCAGGCTATACCTCCCGAGAACGCTCAGATCCAACTAGAAAATCACTTATTAGGAATTTTAGAATCTTTACAATTTCCAAAAACACTTCATTTTGAGCATCATCCAATCTTAAACTGTAGGGCGTGGGAAAAAATTAATTTAGAAGGATTGATTAGCCTGCCCCTCGTGATCGAAAAAAATTTAGCTGGTTTGATCTTTGCTTCCCGGAGCCCAGACCAGGAAGCTTTTTCAACTATAGATCTAGCCCTTTTAGCCATGATCTGTGGGCAGTTTAGTATGACTTTTATTGTCTTACAGCTTAACCGAAAGTTGGGCAAACAAAATCAACAACTGAAACATTTAAATCAATATCGAGAAGAATTCATTCGTAATATTAGTCACGATCTACGAACGCCCCTTACCTGTGTACTTGGCTATGCTGAACTTTTACAACAACATAGTCAGCGTTTAAGTCCTGCACAACATTCGGAATTTACCGCCCAGATCCTAAGTAAAGCTAAGACCTTAAGGATTTTGGTGGATAATCTACTTAATTTCAACAACAACCAAAGTCAAAAAACAATTTTGGCCCAGCCCTGTGATCTCAATGTCTATTTAGAAGAAGCGCTCTATGACATCAAGCCTCTTTTGGAAGAAAAAAACCAAAAAATAAGGGTCCGCATTGCCCCCGACCTCCCTCCAGTCCTAGGAGATGGGCCTTTGATCGTAAAAGTTTTGCTGAATCTTTTACACAATTCTCAAAAATTTTCACCGGTCGGTGGGGAACTGCTCCTAGAAGCCCATTATGAAGAGCAATCTGTCCAAGTATGTGTGCGGGATAATGGCCCAGGGATCGCTCCTGAGGCCCTAGAGCGCGTCTTTGAAAAATTTCACCGTGAAGACCTCCGCCCCATCCAAAGCTCCGCCGAAGGAATTGGCTTAGGGTTAGCCGTATGCAAGGATATTATCCAAGCGCTTAAGGGCGAGATCTGGGCCGAAAATCGTCGTAACGGAACTGCCTTTTGTTTTGAATTACGTAGGGTACTGCAAGAGACGAATTAGCAGGGGCAGCAATTTGCGAAGCGTTGAAGCTTTCTAGATCCGATATGATCGAGTAAACCGCAGAGAACTTAGGATGCGCTATCGCCGCTTTGGTAAGACAGACCTGGAGTTATCGATATTTAGTCTAGGCTGTATGCGCTATTTAGATACGGAAGACAATGCCATTGCAACCGTACAAAAAGCGATTGAATTGGGGATCAATCATATTGAAACAGCGCGGGGTTACGGTAAAAGTGAAGAATATCTAGGGGCAGCGCTTAAAAGTGGACCCTATCGGGATAAGGTCTTCATCACGACTAAGATCACGCCAACCAAAGATAGGGATACGATGGCCCGTCATATTGACGAATCTCTACGGCGTATGGGGCTTGATTACATTGATAATTTTGATCTGCATGGGATCAACACTCCAGAACATTTATTGATGTTGTCGGACCCTAAGGGGTGTATGCGGGCGGTTCAAGATGCCTTAGATCAAAAAATTATTCGTCATTTGGGATTTTCAACCCACGCCCCTTTAGATATTTTGCTCCAAGCAATTCGTACTGATTTATTTAGCTCCGTAAATTTACATTATTACTATTTCAATCAACGTAATGCCCCCGCTGTTGCCCTAGCCCATGAACGGGATATGGGGGTATTTATCATTTCACCTACGGATAAAGGGGGACAATTATTTCAACCCTCGCCTAAACTAGTTGATCTCTGTCAGCCCTACCGCCCCATTGATATCAACTATCGTTTTTTATTGAGCAATCCCCAGATTACGACCCTTTCTCTAGGGGCAAGTACCCCAGAGGAATTAGTCAGTAATTTAACCCTTGCGGATCAAGATGGTTCCTTAACCGCCGCCGAAACGGCTATTTTGGCTAAATTAGACGCCCAGTTTCATACTTTAGATCCTGATCTGTGTTCACAATGCTATGCCTGTCTGCCGTGCCCCGAAGCAATTAATATTCCCGAGGTGTTGCGGCTCCGCAATTTAGCCCTAGCCTTTGATCTGGTGGAATTTGGCAAAAATCGCTATGGGGTGTTTGAAAATGCAGGGCACTGGTTTCCAGGGCGTAAGGCCAAAAATTGTACAGAATGTGGGGATTGTCTCCCCCGATGTCCAAGTAATTTACCTATCCCGGATCTCTTGTTGGCAACCCATAATCTATTGGGTCACACAGAGCGTAAACGGCTTTGGGAGGAATAAAATACTTAAATATCCAAAGGTAAATACTGAGGGACTCGTGCTTTGAGCAATTGCACCAAATCAGGATCCATAAATTCATACACATCGAGAATATTGAGACAAACGATCTTTTGACCATTGAGGCTAGACTTAAATTTTTTGGTAAGTTTACTGCGATGGACTTTTTCCATTACAAAAATAATATGGGCCCAAGCCACCAGTTCCGCAGTCAATGGAGTATCAGCATCATTATTTAATCCCGCCGAAGCAACTTCAATACCAGCTCGGGTAGCAAAGATCTGTTCCGCAGTGGGGCTACGGAGCCGATTTTGGCTACAAACAAAAAGAACATTTTTCATTATTTATAGTATAACTTGTGTTGATATGTTTAGACCTGCTGAAAAATAATAAGAATCTAATAATCTAAATATAAGACTTTTTTTAGAAGTCATAAGCTATAGATATATACTTTTGAAAAAGTTAATAAGTCCACTAAACTCCCCTGAGAACAACTCCAGTAAGGTAAAACTCCTAGGGGGTTGTCCTAGGATTATCCATAGCTTTTTGGGATCTAGTCGTCTTGATATGTAATTATAGAAAGACTCTTAATTGTTTTTATGTCCGAACAAATTGATCTGTTTGGGCTGATCACGCCCCCAGGGTCGATCCCCGAAGATGCCAAGATACCGATCAAATCAGGTTCCTACACCGATCTCACAGCCCTTACGGCAGATTGCGTCCTGTGTCAGCGTTGTGATTTAGCCCGCACCCGCACTAAGGTTGTTGTGGCGCGGGGTAACCCCTTGGCAAAGTTGATGGTGATCGGCGAAGGTCCGGGGGAGCAAGAGGACCTAAGTGGGTTACCGTTTGTGGGCAAAGCCGGACAACTTTTAGATAAGATCCTGACTTCAGTTCAGTTTGATAGCAATGTAGACGTTTATATTGCCAATATTGTCAAATGTCGGCCTCCCGAAAATCGAGTGCCTACCCCCCAAGAAAGTAGCGCGTGTATGGGCTACCTCAAGGAACAAATTCGCCTCGTGGACCCGTGGATCATCTTGTTAGCTGGGGCCACCGCCGTCCAAGGAGTAATGAATGATAAACGCGGGATCACTAAAATTCGTGGTCAATGGCAAGTTTGGGAAGGACGCTATGTAATGCCGATCCTACATCCGGCCTATTTATTGCGTAACGCGTCGCGGGATGTGGGTAGCCCCAAATGGCAAATGTGGCAGGATATTCAAGCGGTGCGCGCATTGTATGACCGTCTACAGCAAGGTGCAGACATAACGGATTTGATCCCCCAAATATGACCCGCATTTTAGCAAATCTCAAAATCTTGGCGATCATCCCGGCGCGGGGTGGATCAAAGGGCGTACCCCGCAAAAACATTCGCCTTTTGGGGGAACATCCTTTAATTGCCTATACAATCCGGGCGGCTCAAGCCAGTCAATTTATCGACCGCATCGTGGTCTCGACCGAAGATGCTGAAATTTCCCAAGTTAGCCGTAGTTATGGGGCCGAAGTGATCCCCCGTCCGGTTGCTCTAGCGGATGACCGGGCTGCCACCGAACCGGCCCTGATCCATACGATCCAAGCCCTCGAAGCAACGGGCTACCGCCCGGATTTTATTATGCTGTTGCAGTGTACAGCCCCCTTTCGGCTGGCCCAAGATATCGAACAAGCCGTTCGTTTACTCCGTGATGAGCGCTTTGACGCCGTAATCAGCCTGACGGAAATCAATAGCCATGATCATCCCCAGTGGATCAAAGAAGTACGGGATGGACAGGTTTTTTCCTATTATCAAGACCCGGACGTTAAACATCCTATTGTCGAGACCCAAAAATATTGGCAACGGCAACTTTTAGAAGGGACGTATTATTACAAAAATGGCTCGATTTATATTTTTTCCTATACCTCTTTAATGATCCACGGGCATCGCTTTGGAACCTGTTGTGCACCCTTACTGATCCCCCGGTCCCGGTCCGTTAATGTCGATACGCTCGAAGATTGGGAGTATGCCGAATATTTACTAGCCCAAGAAAAGATCACGTTAGATTATTGGTTGTAAGGCAATCCTATTAAATGTGAAAGTTAATATAGTTTTACAGCCAAGCGCACCTATAGTTTGGAGCCTTTCATGAACCAAGAGACGACCTCCATAAACAGCGAAGGGATCTTTGAACCCTTTCATTTTAGCCGCGTACCGTGGGAAGAGTTCTCCTGCGGTAAACGCTTTGACATACGTTATCAGCACCTAAGTCAATTTGGTGGGGGTACACAGATCAGTGTATCCATGGAAGTCTTACCACCGGGTAAACAGGCCAATCAAGCGCACTTTCATCTACTCGAAGAAGAGCACGTCTTTATCCTTGAGGGCCGTTTGATGCTATCTCTAGGTTCTAGTTCCTATGAACTCTCCGAAGGGCATTATGTTTGCTTTCCCGCCGGTCAACGGGTGGCCCATGCCCTGATCAACCATACCAACGCCCCCTGTCGCTATCTTGTCTTTGGAAACCCCCACCCCCACGATGTGGTGCTCTATCCAGAAACGGGCCGCGTGCGGGTCAAAGTTATGGGCGAGAGTTACCGTCAGTCAGCCACCATGGAGTATTGGGAAGAAGTCAATGCTGACTAAGGCATTTAGCTCTGGGACAGATCTAGCCGTAGCTGCTCTTGGGTCGTGAAGAAACTTTGAGAAGCCAACCAACTGCCAATAAGCGCGGTCAAAGCAGCGCACCCGATCAACATATACATCACGACCATTTGCAGTTGTACCGCTTGCAGGGGGCTACCCCCGGCCAAAATGATCCCCGTCATCGCCCCAGGAAGCTGAATCAAACCCACGGTTTTAGTGGAATCGATGATCGGAGTCATCCCGGCCCGTAACGCTCTTTTTACCTGGGGACGCACCGCTAAATACCAGGGCGCACCAAGGGCTAAAGCCGCTTCAATCAAGGCTTGTTGACTATGGACCTCATCGCGGATCCGGGCCATGACTAAAGAATTGACATTCATCGTATTGCCGATCACCATCCCCGCAATGGGGATCAGCATTTGGGGCGTAAAGGGGAAAATTCCCAAAATTAAAAGACTCCCTAACGTAATTCCTGCCGATAGACCAATGCTCATAAAAGACCGGGCCTTGGCACCAGGAATACCCACCGCCCGTTCCCCGGAGGTTAGTCCCGCAAAAAAGATCATCACCCCCACGATCAGTACGGTAAGTACAGGAGTATTGATGGTAAAAATAAACTCTAAGGCATACCCAATGGCCACAAGCTGCACAAAGGCGCGCACCGAAGCCACTAACAGATCTTTTTCGAGATCAAGGGTTTGCCAACGGGAGATCCAAGCCGCCCCTAGTACTAAAAGCAGACTAGCCGCAATCTGGGGCCATTCTGGGGTGGTGGTCATGGGGATTCCCCCCAATGGCCTTCGGCAAATTTTTTCACCGCGTGGAGACTTCCTTCTCGAAAAACATGATCCGGGGGGCCTTGATCACAGAGTTTACCCGCAACCAACAAAAAGACATCGTTGCCTACCCTCAGCACCTGTTGCGGATCATGGGAAACCCAGATCAGGGTTAGCCCTAAAGTGCGGTGAATATTTAAGAGTGTTTGCTCGACGAGGCGGGTACTGGTTGGATCTAAAGCCGCAGTCGGCTCATCTAAGAGTAAAAGCTCCGGGCGATTGGCGAGGGTCCGCGCAAGGGAAACCCGTTGGGCCTCACCCCCACTCAGGGTTTGGATCTGACGCTGGCGATATAACCTTGGTGCTAAGTCCACCTGCTCTAGGAGTTGGTCTGCGTCCAGAGTACTAAAATCAAAACCATGGATCTGAGGACCATAGGCCAAATTTTCCCCAACCGTCCCCGGAAAAAGAGCGGGTTGTTGCCCGACTAAACCCAATCGTTGCCGCAGGGATCTAACGGGGATCGTTGTGAGGTCTTGATCATCCAAAAAAATGCTACCCAAGGGAGGCTCGTGCAGGCGATTGAGGCAGCGGAGCAAAGTTGATTTACCACTGCCACTGGGCCCCATCAAACAAGAAATCTTCCCGTTAGCAAACGTCAAACTGATGTCTTGAAGTAAGGGCTTACTCTGGATCATCAAGCTGAGTTTTTCCAGGCGGATGCGTTGAATCATGCCCCTAAGATATCAAATCCCCTAAGCCGGACTTAACTTGGAAAACTTGGGCGTAGGCTTATTGCGGCGGCGGGGCTGATTGGAAGGGGCCAAAGAAGGAAGGGGCGCAGGTTTTGCTTGGGGTGGGCGGGCCTCTGGTGCCATCGTACCCATGCCTTCGGGCAAGGGGCGGCGTTCGATCCGCTCCCCTAGGACACGTTCAATATCACGGATCATGGGACCATCGGCGGCGGTGACTAAGCTAAACGCTTCTCCCGTATGCATAGCCCGTCCCGTGCGACCAATGCGATGGGTATAGGCATCGACGGTATCAGGCATATCGAAATTGATCACATGGGAAATTTCTGTAACATCGATCCCACGGGCCGCAATATCGGTCGCTACTAAAAAGTCGTACTTACCCTCCCGAAAACCATTGATTGCCTGTTGACGACGGTTTTGAGCCATATTCCCCTGAAGCGCTGACACCCGGTAGCCTTGGGCCGCCAGATCAAGGGCTAGGTTCGTCGCCCGGCGCTTGGTGCGGGTAAAGATCAAAACGCGCCCGGTGCGGGTTTGGGCCAGCAGGGTAGAGAGGACTTGGGTTTTTTGAGCATCATGAACTGGGAATAGGGCATGGGAAACGGTTTTAGCCGGTTCAATCGTGCCAATTTGTACGGTAGTAGGATTTTTGAGGATACTATCCGCCAAGGTACGGATCTCCTTGGGCATAGTTGCCGAAAAGAACAGCGTCTGGCGAGGGGCGGGTAAAGCCTTAAGAATCCGGCGAATATCAGGCAGAAAACCCATATCGCACATGTGATCCGCTTCGTCTAGGACCAAAACTTCGACGTGGGACAAATTAATACTGCCGTCATTGAGATGATCCAGTAAACGCCCCGGACACGCAACGACGATTTCGGCCCCACGATGTAAAGCCGCGACCTGACGGATCTTGCTCACCCCGCCATACACCGTGGCGCTACGTATTTTGGTGTTCCTGGATAAAAGGGTAGCTGTTTGATGGATCTGTTCGGCTAGCTCTCGGGTAGGCGCCAAGATCAAAGCCCGCACTTGACGGGTTGGTCCCTGCTGGAGCTTTTGTAAGATGGGCAAAACAAAAGCGGCGGTTTTACCCGTTCCCGTTTGCGCCAAACCTAAAACATCGCGCCCTTGAAGCACAAGGGGAATGGCTTTTTGTTGAATAGGCGTGGGCGTGGTGTATCCTGCGGTTTTGATACCCGCGAGGATATGGGGATCTAATTTAAATTGATCAAAACTCATGGGAACAGGCTCCTGGGCTTCATTGAGCCAAGGTAAAGTCTTAGCCCGATGCTATTTTTGCTTTACAAACGAGTTGCGCAGCAAAACAGAATTTTTATTATAGCAGGCAAAATTTATTTTTAGAATTGTGCGGTCACTGCTTAAGAGCGATTGGCCCGGCGCCAAGCTAAAGATCCTCGGCTCCACCCAATACCTAAGACTGCTAAAACTAGCAAAAAGCTCGTCAGCAGCTTGATCCCATCCCATTGAGTACCCAGATAATGCACCCCGACCCAAAGACTATGGGCCACAGCACACAGGGCCGCCGGAATGATTAATTTGTGCAGTAGGTTCCAAAAGCGGCCCAAGAGCCGGACCGCCGGATCAAAACTGGTCAGTACTAAAGGGATCATCAAAACCAAACTGGCTGCGCCGACTAAAACCCCATATTGAAACCAAGGGGTGAGAAAAAAGATCCCGTCCCAACG
>JANNOF010000262.1:0-2271 GCA_031398925.1 Gloeobacteraceae cyanobacterium SOY_34_metabat_371
TCCCATCATCAAATTTAGCTAATTCCTGCCTTAACTTTCTTTGTGCGAGGTTATATACTAACAAACACAATCCCATTATCATTGCTATTGCTTCTACTCTTTCAGGGGTTTTAACAAATACACTTGATGTAAAAAACAACGGGTCTTTCAAAAATCTAAATCCTCTCTCATTAGATTGTTGAGCTTTGTATTCTTCTAATATCTGTTCATCACTCAATTCATTTTTATCTAATACATTCGTCGCTAATATAAATCTTCCTGCTTTGATTTTTTCAGTTTCTCTTGCTTCTTCTGAAGTTTCTATTTCACCTTTAACTTGATATTTTATTTGATTGGGTTGGGTCAATTTACTTGGTCTACCTGCTGTTTTATATTCTGGTTTCTCCGTGTATTCAATTTCTTTTATTTGGTGATATTTCCAGGAGTTTGATAGCTTTTCTATTGCGATTTTAGCATCTGGCTGACAGGCAAATTCTTGCCTAGATAGTTTATTCAGTAAGGCTTTTGCCTTGCCCTCCTGTTTTTTGACTTGTTTTTCTACCTGTTGGATACTTGATTTTTTTCTTAATTCACTTTCGACGATTATCCATCTTTGTTTTATTCCTCCATATTCTGATTCTTTAGCTACTGTTTTATAGCCTGATATTTGACTATCTTTCCATTCTTCTTTTTTTATATCTACGATTTTATTTTTGGCTTCTTTGATACTTAATGGTACTCTTGTTATCCATTTTAATTCTCTCATTGCTGCTAAGTTTTCTGCTGTATATAAGGCACTATCTGCTACACATATTCCTTCAAATGTCCATTGTTTTTTAAATTCTTTTAATCTTTCTACAAATACACTTTTATCATCTACGTTTCCTGAGTCTACTTTTAAGTATAATGGGATATCTCCATCTCCTGTTACTATCATGTCTATGATAAATTGTTTGAGGTCTGGTCTTTTATCTCTTGAGTATCCGTGGACTATTTCTATTGCTTTCATCTCTGGTTCTATTTCTAATTTATTCTCTTCTGTTTTTTGTTTTGTTTGCTCTATTTCTTCGATTTCTTTTTTATACTCTCCTTCCACACTCATTGATGTCCCATCTAAATGAATACTATGCATTTCTACTTGGAATTTATGGGCTGCTTTTATGGCTACTGCTGTAAATATTTTTGTCGTTCCTACTTGATAATATTTGTCGAGTTCTCTTCCTAGTTTGTCATCATTTAAATTTTCTGGTAATACTCCTTCTCCTATTAGATGTTCTGTCGCCTTTCCTACAAAAAATTCATCAAATAGGTATAATGGGGCGCTTAAAAACCCTAATCCATTCAAGATCATTGCTTTGATTACTTGTCCTGGCGTTAGGTTTTCTTTTCTTTTTATTCCCACTATTTTATTTACTTCTTCTACCAATTCCATCTCATCTATTATTCCTGCTACTATTCCTAAATGATCTATATTTAGGATTTGCATTGCTTCTTTTGACTCTTTCATGTTTTTTCTTTTTCTCTACTTCACTCTTATTATTTTACAAATAAATAGCCTGAAATGATTATCTGGTAATCCTTTCAGGCTTTGTAATCTTACAATTCATAATTATTTAATCTGCTTCAATATCTGCGGAATGTGGGTACCATAATAGCAAATTAGATTTAAATCAATCGCTATTTTTAAACAACCTTTTTTCAATCCTAAAGGAATTCGGCTTTTTAATGCTTGATTTATTTGTACCTCTAATTCCTCAAAGTTGTTGATTTTATTGAGATGATATCTAATATCATTAGCTGTCGGAACATTCTTTAATAATTTCGCTGTATTCTCAATACTATCTCCATTGCTGGCTGCTTTTATGAGAATCTCGAATAAAGTTTGCTGGTCACATACTCCTTGAGTTTCAATAGAAAAATTTTCTACCAAACAATTAATAACCTCATCAAGTGTTTCTGAATCCGTTAAAGCTAGTTCTTCTGTAGATGCGCTTTGCGCGGCTTCTCGTAGAGATAAAACAGTCAACTTTTTCAACCAATATGCTACACACTAATTTCATCATTTCATTTTTTGAAACCTTTCTGAGAAGTATAAATATTATTTATGCAATAGGTAGCTTATCTTACTTTATACTACGTGAGCTTGATTAGCGATCGCTATGCAGGGAAAAACTTTTTGGTTTACTGACTAGGGTATTACCTTGTCAACCTTCATGATAAAAAGTATTACTACTGTCATGATGAGTGGAAATTTGATTTGCGGGACTCTCTGGATGAACGTTGTTGTTATCA
>JANNOF010000263.1:0-2872 GCA_031398925.1 Gloeobacteraceae cyanobacterium SOY_34_metabat_371
CATCGGCGAGTACAACGGCAAATTTATGTGTGATCAATGGGTCTTGCGGGGTGGGTGTTGTGTCAGTCCTAGGGATCATATCCGGGCCACCTATCGAAATTTTTTCCCCGCTGATGCCCGTTGGGCCTTTGCTGGGATCCGTCTAGCCCGGTATTATAAAGAACAGCCATGAGGTAAACTCGGCAAAGATTCGTACTGGAACCACACTCATTAGCTCCAGACTTCTCTGTTATGGTCTGGATTTGCCATCAATACAGGAGATTATCATGACCTACCAAGCAATGTGGTTTCGTCAATCGGCCCGCAAGTTGCGCCTTTTAGATTTTGATGAAAAAAACCTCCCCTTAGACCGCGTCAGCTCGGCCCTAGAGCGCTACCTCCCGGACCGGGTGCGCCAAATTGATCAACAGGGCCTAGATGCGGATCATAATGCCACCTGGTGGGAGCTGATCTTTGTGGATGGTTTGCTGGATATCGAAAATCAAGAGGGCAAGACCCTTAGAGTAGCCGTTGGGGTAACTTCTTCTGATCGCCATGCCCACCGGGCCCTCAGCTTGATCCGTTCCTCCGGGTTTAGTCAGGTCCGCCGCGAATTGGGTATTGACCGCCAATGGATCGTGTTGGTTAAAGCGGATCAACCCCACACCCAAGATGAGTGGGCTGATTTTCTCTATAGCTGGGTTGACCGGCCCGAAGAAGAAACAGGCTGTGCCCTAGGAAGTTTAGCCCTGTGACCCTAACGTAACTCTATGCTTTAAATATCTTTAAAGAAGCTATCGAGTCCCTTGGAAAGGTTGTCCATCATGCTTGTACCCCCCAAGACTAGATCGATCTGACTGGCTAAGGGGGCGGGTAACTTTTCTTTGAGAAAATTCACCGCTAACTCAGCGGCCATCCGGGCTTGTTCGGTTGAGAGTCCCGTTCTTTCGACAATAAGTTGGGTTAATTCGTCCACAAAATCTCCTTGATCCCTATGGGTTGATAGGCTGTTCTAACGATAGTTGGTGAATTGGAGCGCCAAGGGAAATTCGGTTTGCCGTAACAATTGGATCACCCCTTGCAGTTCGTCTTTATCTTTGGCGACAACCCGCACCACATCCCCTTGGATCGAGGTTTGAATTTTTTTAAACGTATCTTTGATCAGCTTACTGATCTGTTTGGCAAGGGCTTGATCAATGCCCTTTTTGAGGGTGATCACTTGACGGACCCGATTCCCCCCAGCTTTTTCGGGGGTGCCATAGTCAAAAATCTTCAGGTCTAACCCCCGCTTAGCGGCCTTGGTGCCCAGGAGGTCTTGAATGGCCTCTAGGGACATTTCATTATTAGTCTCGACCGTAATCGAGGCTTCTTCAAGGGTCAGCGCACTAGCCGTGTCTTTCAGGTCATAGCGGGATTTAATCTCCCGCAGGGCCTGATCCACGGTATTAACAAGCTCTTGATGATCAAAATCGCTCACGATGTCAAAGGAATAGGTTGCGGCCATGGTACTGATCGTGCGGGTTGTTTTCTACTGTAGCTGCTTGAGAATCCGTTGGATCTCTTGGATCTGGGGACTGCTCTGATCTTGGGCCCTAAAAAAATCTAAGGCCCGCAGCAGACTGGCTTGGGCTTGGACTGGGTCCTTGTGGGCCAAATACGCCAAACCCAGATTAAAGTGGGCGGCGGCGTAGTCCGGTTGAAACTTGATCGCTTGACTATAATCACCAATGGCAGCCGTAAGATCTTTTTGGCGGTAACGGGCATTTCCTCGGTTATTCCAGGCTTCAGCGCGCCTAGGACTGAGTTTAAGGACTTGATTGTAGTCGGCAATGGCTCCTTCTTGATCGCCCATTTGCGAACGTACAGTGCCCCGCGCCAAGTACGCCTTAAGGTATTTGGGATTGAGCTGGAGGGCACGGGTGTAATCAGCGAGGGGTTTATCCGCCAGTTCCTGTAAAATACGCCCTCGGTTGTAATACCCCTCTGGCATCTCAGGATGAATAAGGATCACGCGATTGAAGTCACTGAGGGCACCCGCAACGTCCCCACGCTGATAGCGGTCTACGCCCCGTTGTAATAGAGCACGGTCCTCTTCGATAGCGCCCACCGGAATACTGATCACTAGCCAGCCCAATAACAAGATCCAGCAGCTTCGCCCCATTACTTCGTGCCCTTACTATTTTCAGTCTACTGGGTTAGCGGTGAATTTAGCCCTACAATAAAAGACAGGTTTTGGGAATCCGCCATGTTTGTGCTGTCAGGCTACGACTATTTGCTAGGATTTTTAATCATTTCTGCCCTAGTGCCTGTGATTGCACTAACCCTATCTAAAGTATTTCGGCCCTTAGGCGGCGGGGCTTTTCGCAAGACAACCTATGAATCAGGGATCGAACCCCAAGGGGATAGCTGGATCCAATTTAATATTCGCTACTATATGTTTGCGCTTGTGTTTGTAATTTTTGACGTAGAGACGGTGTTTTTATATCCCTGGGCCGTGGCCTTTGAGAAAGTCGGTCTTTTAGCCTTTATTGAGGCCCTGATCTTCATTGGGATCTTGGTGATCGGCCTTGTTTATGCATGGCGTAAAGGCGCTCTAGAGTGGAGCTAACTTGTAGCCCAGAGCCAGGATCTGGTTGCCATTCTCATCTTGTTGGAGCGCAGATCCATCAACTTCGGTGTATTGATTCCGTTCGTTGATGACCACAGATCCTATGGGGCTATCTTTAGGACGACTCGGTCCATTGCTACTAAACGAGATCCGGCGGTTCAATTCGTCATAGCCATAGCTTAGATCTCGGATGGACGTAGATCCATTTTGGTAAAGGATGCGCTCCAAACGGCCCACAGTGTCATAGGTATATTCCGCCGCGATCCCGTTGGGCATGGTTAGGCT
>JANNOF010000315.1:0-6452 GCA_031398925.1 Gloeobacteraceae cyanobacterium SOY_34_metabat_371
TAATAGGTTTGCCCTTTGGCTAAAAGACCCTGAAGAACCTCTCGGTCAGCGGTGATCTGACTGTTGGCAACGGTTAACCCCAGGTGAAACCGGGGTTTCTCTAGGGTTAGATGGGCTTTTAATGTCAGGGGTTCTGGGTGAATCCGGTAGTTAGTCAGGTCTTCTAAGCCCTGTACTTCCCAGGAAGACCCGTACTGACGAATAAAAGTTAAAATTTCTAGACCCCGCTCACCGCTGAAATAGTAGCGATGCCCACTCGTCCGGTCCGGTTGTAGATTTTGTAAAACCTGCCTAAGTTGCATCTCTTGGCTGGCAAGGCGGCTGATCCAATAGCTTTGGCCCTCCTCTGTTAGGTGGCGGGTGTACACCTGATCGCGGTCTTGGATCAGATGCTCAGCGGGTAAAACCACCGCTCCATAACGAAAGTTCAGTTGAAAGACGAGCTTTTGATCTTCAGGACGTTCACTTAAGGTCACGACGACTTTGGGCGGTTCTTGGATCACTTGGGGCCAATTGGCCCCAGAAATTTGCACAAATTCTTGGAGCTTAGGCCAGGTTTTGATTAAAAAGCTAGGGACTTGATGTTCCTTAAGCAGCAGTAAACCCGTGCTATCAAACTGCGTGATCAAATTTCCCAGTCCACGCAGCTCGCAGCAATAAAAAATATTTTGACTCAAGATCCACAGGGGATTACCCAGGATAAATAAAGGGTCTACCAGGACTTGATTATCGTAATGGGCGATCAGGGTACCTTGAATATCCCCTGTCTCAGTTTCTTGCATGACCAAGCGGACTTGGGTTTGCCGCTCTGCAAACCGAACTGATTTACCACTGCCTACTTCGACGAGCTTCACCGCATGACGCGCATAGGCCAAAACAGTTGCCTCTTGCCCCTGGGGAATGCGATGCCCTCCGGCGGGTCCGGTTACGGTTTGGGGTAGCGCCAAAAGATATTCGCCTAATTTACGGGCGGGACTACCGACTTCTAAAGTAGCTAGGGCTGGTTCGGGAATTTTTAGAATGTTTACTTTACCCTGGGGCTTATCGGGCATCAGACCCAGGATCAAGGCCAGAGGACGAGGCAGGACTAAAAGCCCCAAGGTAACTTGAGGAGGGCCACTATTTTGGATCTCTTCGGGATCTAGAAAACCTTCGGTATCGGGGCTAAGACCCTCATTTTTGGGCCGTTGACGCTGATTTTGCTCAAGAAATTCTTTGACGGTACTGCGGATCATCCGGTCCCGACGCTGGAGGTAGTTGAGCAATACCGCAACACCGTGTTTACAGACTTCTTCAAAATAGGGACAACTACAATTACTCTGAAATTGTTCTACCGCTGAGAGGGTGATGGTCACGGTGTAGGGTTGCTCCCCCGAACCACTGACTTGGGCTTCGATCACCTCAGGGCTTAGTTCTTGGTACTGCACCACCCGATTGCGTAAAAAGTAGCGTATTCCCCGGATAAATACAGGCTGGCTACTCCCTTGCTGGACGCCCTTGAGGGTCAAGAGGTTGTGGGTTTTAAGGACAGGTTTTTTTTGCGGTTTGGGCAGTTCAGACATGGGCCAGTTAAGATTTGATCAATCAGATTGGGTCTAGTATAGCGTCCTCAAAACACACTCTGGCTGTGCCTGAGGTAGCGCAGGGCCAAGATCCCTACAAAAGAACCGATTCCGGTGATCCAACACCCCACCCATAGGGTGCAATATCCGGCCCAAACGCCCCCCAAACCACCCAGGACCAGCACTAGGCCCAAAACCTGTCCAGCCCATGCCGCCCAACGGATCCCGGTAGCCTGATCCCCGGTGTAGCCCCAGATCAAGGCTTTGAGCACATTACCGCCATCCAAAGGGAGTCCTGGTAGCAGATTAAACGCCGCCAGCAGCAGATTGGTTAGGGCTAATGTTTCGGCCACAGTCCGGGGAATACTGCCCAAGGGTAAATTAAACGCGAGTATTTGGGCAGTTCCAAAAAGCATCAAGCTCAACACCGGGCCAGCTAGGGCAATGGCTAACGATCCATACCAAGTCGGGGCTTCGCGCTCTAAAATGGCCTGTCCACCAAAAATAAATAGGGAGATCGACCGTACCGGAACGCCCTGGGTTAGGGCCACTCCGCTATGGGCTAACTCATGGAGGATCAACGATCCGAAGCCCAAGAGGGCCATGCCTAAACCCACCAACCAGGGCCACAGTTCCCCCGGTGCCCAGACGGTCCAGGTCTGGGCGTACCCGTAACTCACCAGCCCCAGGGTCAAAAACCAAGAGGCATGGAGATACAACGAGATAGCGCCCAGCTGCCCGATCCGCCAGCGCATGGGTTATTTCAAGGCAGCAAGAATATCCTCAGCATGGGTGCTGGTATTCACAGTGGTGTAGACCTGCTCAATCACCCCGTCAGCACTAACGACATAGGTAACGCGCTTAGCATAGGCTCCGCCCGAAGCGTCAAAGGCTGTAGCCACTAAACCATTTACATCCGCCAGTAGGGGAAAAGGCAGGTTGAATTTTTGGGTGAAGGCTTGATGGGATGTTTCATCATCCATGCTCACCCCGTAGACCTTGATCCCTTGAGATAAATAACGATCCCAGTTATCCCGGAAATTACAGGCTTCTTTGGTACAGCCCGGAGTGTCATCTTTGGGATAAAAGTAGATCACAAATCGCTGCCCTTTAAGCCCAGTGAGCGTTACAAGTTTTCCGTTGGTGTCGGTTGCCGAAAAGTCCGGGGCCAGATCCCCAATTTGCAAAGCCATAGATCCCTCCTTAGTCTTCAGCTTCTATGGTCTGAGCCGTCAGAGGCCCTGTCAAGAGCTAAAGCTGAATCGCTAGGTAGGTTACTTGTACGTTACGTAATTGATGTAAGGGGTTCTATGATGCCGGAACGTGTTGACAAGGATCACTTGTTTCTGTTGATATAGATCACTTGTTTCTATTGATAAGGATCACTTGTTTTTGAAGTAGCTTACCCTATGATTCCAAAGACTTCAATTGGTTAACACAAACATGAACATTCGCTCAAAAATTTTTGCTCAATTTTTGTCTTTACCCTACGACGCCAATACGGTTGATGCCCTTGCCGTCGGTGGTATGGCTATCGCTACACAGCAAAGCTTGCGGTTATTGGGGAATTTCAGCAGTCAGTTATCGCTATCGCAGCAAGTGCGGCGACTGGCTGTGGGGGGATTGAGCGCAGGGCTATTGATCTTAACTGGAAGTGGTACCGCCCAAGCCCAACAGAATTTTTTACCCGCGCAAGAGCTTACCGTTGGAAGTGGATCGCGCTCGGTGGCGGTGGGTGATCTAGATAAGGATGGTGTTCTTGATCTGGTAAGCGCCAATAGCGATAGCGATACTATCTCGGTGATCAAGAATTTAGGAAATGGCACTTTTGCCGCCAAGGTAGATACAACCGTGGGAGCTGATCCCAGATCAGTAGCCCTAGGAGACATAGATAAAGATGGCGACCTAGATATCGTCACCGCTAATTATGCTGCTAACACCGTATCGGTGCTCAAGAATACAGGCACAGGTTCCTTTGCCGCCAAGGTAGACACAGCGGTAGGGAGTTTCCCTGGATTTGTAGCCCTAGGGGATCTTGATAAAGATGCGGATCTGGATATTGTCACCGCCAATGGAGGTGCAGATACCGTATCGGTGCTCAAAAACAAATCAGGGTCAGGCATTTTTGCCGTCAAAGTTGATACAGCCGTGGGCGATTTCCCCGCTGCCGTAGCCTTGGGGGATCCAGATAAAGATGGTGATGTAGATATCATTACTGCCAATCGCTTTGCCGACACGGTATCTTTGCTCAAAAATACAGGGACCGGTTCCTTTGCAGCCAAGGTAGACACCCTTGTAGGGGATAGCCCTGTGGCGTTAGCCCTGGGCGATATAGATGGGGATAATGATCTCGATCTAGTTACCGCCAACCTTGCCGATACGGTATCAGTGCTCAAAAATAAATCAGGGTCAGGCATCTTTTCTTCTAGAGTAGACGTTGGGGCAGGGGATTCCCTCAGCGGCATTGCCTTGGGCAATCTAGATGGAGATAGCGACCTCGATATTGTCACCGTTGGTGCTTCGAAAGCCTATAGCTTGACCAATAGTGGCTCTGGTACCTTCAATACCTTACAAAATTTTGCGGCACAGGGCGCGGCGGAAGGTCTTGCCTTGGGTGATATGGATAAGGACGGCGATCTTGATATCGTCACGGCCAACCTAGAAAGTGTGGGTACGCTCTCGATCTTACGTAATACCAACCGGGATTTTAAACTGGCTCCTGCGGTCGAGTTTGACGGCGGGCTCTATCCTCAGGAAATTGCCGCTGGGGATCTTGATGGGGATGGAGATCTCGATATCGTCACAGGGTCTTATTTTTTCGCCACATACAGTCCTGGTAAAGTCTCCATACTTAAAAATAATGGGAGTGGCGCTTTTCCTACCAAATCAACTCTGTCAACGAGCTTATTGATCGGAGATGTCGCTTTGGGTGACATAGACGGAGATGGAGACCTTGATATCGTCCATACTGGTACTACGCTCTCTTCCTACATCTCGGTGTTCAAAAATTCTGGGGATGGCAGCTTTCCCACAGGAAGTTCAACAATCCCTGCCGATTTCTTCCTTTCCGCTTCTTTGGCCTTAGGCGATATGGATAACGATGGGGATCTAGATATCGTTTGTACCAACCCTGATACTAACACCGTATCGATATTCAAAAATAATGGTAGCGGTGTCTTTACTCCCCAGGTCAATAAGCCGCTGGTAGGCGCTCGTCCCCTAGCCGTAGTCCTAGGCGATGTAGATAAAGATGGCGACCTCGATATCGTCACTGCTAACTACAATGCCAATACCGTATCCATACTCAAAAATACGGGGACAGGTTCTATTAGTACTAGAGTGGATAAGACAGTGGGAAATAAGCCCATATCCTTAGCCCTAGGCGATCTAGATAAAGATGGCGATCTCGATATCGTCACCGCTAATTACACGGGCAACACCGTATCCGTACTCAAAAATACGGGGACGGGTTCTTTTGGCAGCAAAGTGGATACAGCCACCGGAGTAGAACCCAGCGCGGTCGCCCTAGGGGATCTAGATGGAGATGGAGATCTGGATCTAGCCGTCACCAATGGCCCCAATGCTTCCCCCGACGAAGTGAAGCTGCTGCTCAATCAAGGCTCAGGGTCGTTTATCGCTTCCCCTTTAACTTTTCCTCTGGGAGTACCTTCTAAAGATCTGGTTATTGCAGACCTAGATGGGGATGGGGATCTAGACATTGCAGCGGGGACTCTGGCAATCGCTGATGCTCCGGTTATTTCTGTATTCTTGACTCAGACCCCGGCACCGATTTTGACAGGGTTTAGTCCTACTACTGCCCCAGTTGGATCAACGGTTTTGTTAGAAGGGTTTGCACTGGGCCATACGGCTGGATCGATCAAGTTCAATAACAACTTGGCTACGTTTAGTTTCACTAATCAAAATTTGGTTAATGCCATTGTGCCCCCACTGACAACTACTGGACCCATAACAGTGAGCACTCCCGGCGGTACGGTGACGAGTTCAGCTAACTTTACCGTAGGGCCTTTAGCCGCCCCAACGATTACAAGTTTTACGCCCACCAGTGGGCGATCTGGAACCCGTGTTGTGATCACCGGATCAAATTTGACTGGAGCCAGTATCGTTACCTTTGGTAGTAACAACCGCAGAGCAACCTTCACCGTCAACTCAGCTACGCAGATCACCGCTACCGTTCCCAGTGCTGCCACAACGGGCCCGATCCGGGTCACAACTCCAGGAGGGACCGCTACCAGCGCTACTAGTTTTACGATCACCCTTTAACGGAGATTCAAGACTATTCAGCTAGGCTAATTACTCCCTTCAGCTAGGCTCAGTAAACAGAAATGATCAGCTCGTTTTAGCTGTTCACCCTGCTTGCGCTGAGCCTGTCGAAGGGGCTAATTTTTAAAGTAATTTTTGTACCGAAGCAACATCGGTTCAATGCTCAGCCAGCCTAAAATAGATCTATTCTGATCAGGCTATTTGATGATCGCCTATCTAGATCACATTACTTCGCCCTTGGGTTTGATCTGCTTTGCGGTCAATACCCAAGGATCACTCCTAGGGATCCAGTTTCAAAGCGGGGTCTACGCACTAACCCTAGGGCAATCCCTAGTCCAAGCAGGGTTTAATTTAGCCCACCCAGGCCCAACGGCCCAAGTCAAGGATCAATTGACCGCGTACTTTGCCGGGGAACGGCAACAATTTGATCTACCCTTAGCCCTTCGCGGATCAGCCTTTCAAATCGCTGTTTGGCAAGAATTAATGCGTATTCCCTTTGGACAAACCCGGACCTACGGACACATAGCCCGAGCCCTAGGCAAACCAGGGGCGGCTAGGGCGGTGGGCCGAGCTAATGCTACCAACCACCTACCTATAGTGATCCCCTGT
>JANNOF010000318.1:0-13453 GCA_031398925.1 Gloeobacteraceae cyanobacterium SOY_34_metabat_371
GCAGGGGATAGATGTGCATCAACCCAAATTGTCATGCAACCAATACAGGGTGATTGAGTTTACGTGATGCATATAGAAGTGCTGCTTTGAGATCATCCGCCTCAAGATCAGGCATTTCTTCTAGAATTTCTTCAGCATTAAGCCCCGCGACAAAGAGATCGAGAACATCTGACACCCGAATTCTCATTCCTCGAATGCACGGACGACCACCACATTGCTTTGGGTTAACAGTAATTCGTTTGAGCAGCTCTGACATCAGGTTGCACTTAGAGACGGTTTCATGCCTTAGTGTAACAACTGTAGCGCTTCTTCCAAAATCATTACTGGTCTTCGTGCAGCCTAACGTTTGAATTTAGCGGCTGCCGGAGCAATGATCGAGATTAAGCATGAGTAATAAGTCTCCGAAGGGGGATTACAGATTCTTCTATTTACTTCAAGATCAAATTTACACACTAAAATTTCAGAGTTTCAAGGATCTAAGCGCAAAGTTTAGTAACTCAAAATTCACCAAGAGATCCAATTCCCGTTAGGGCTTCCATCCTTTGTAGCCCCACCCCTAAAATGGGGGGTATGCTCACGCGCCTGTTGATCCAAAATTTTATCTTGATTGAACAGCTAGATCTGACCTTTCAGAACGGGTTGACCGTACTCACGGGGGAAACCGGGGCCGGAAAGTCGATCCTGCTCGATGCCCTAGATGGCGTACTAGGGGGTAAACTCAGCGCCACCATGATCCGGGTCGGGGCATCTAAGGCGCTGTTAGAGGCTCATTTTCTGGCTTCACCGCAGGTACAAGAGTGGCTAGCAACCCAGGAACTAGATAGTAGCGAAGAAATCGTGATCAGCCGGGAGGTCAATGCCCGATCCAGTCGTTACCGCCTCAATGGGCTACTGGTCAATCAAGCCCTAGTTTTACAACTGCGTGATTTGCTTTTGGACATTACCGCCCAAGGACAATCTCTGGGGTTAAGTCAACCAGAAGTCCAGCGCGGGCTGTTAGACCGGTTTTGTCACGCTGAACTATTGGTCAAAAGTGTGCAGCGGGCCTATCGCACTTGGGCCTACAGTCAAGACCAACTGATCCAGGCCCAAGCGCAAAAACAAGTGGAAAAAAGCCAAAAAGAACTCCTCCGCCAGCAATACCAAGAGCTAAAACAAGCGCAGATTTCCAATCCCCTCGAAGAAGAAGAGCTTATGGCGGAGCAGACCCGTTTGGCCCATACGGTTGAACTCACCGAGCATGGGCAGACGGTTTATGATCAGCTTTACCGGGGAAGCGGTTCTGTCGCGGATCAACTTACCCAAGTCCAACGGCTTTTAGATCAAATGACCGCCCACGACCCCCAGGTGGGTCTGATCCGTGAACTCCTAGCGCCCGCCTTGGTCCAGGTCGAAGAAGGGGCTAGGCAAATGCGCGATTACTGTGATCGCTTAGAGTCTGATCCCGACCGCATTACCGTTATTGACCGCCGCCTACGTCTGCTGCGCAAGATCTGTCAGAAGTATGGGCCGACGTTAGAAGATGTCCTCAAGTTTCAGCAACAGATCCAACAGCAATGGCAGCAACTTAAGACCGGGGCCGTCTCAATTGAAGACCTCCAAGCCCAAGTGGATCAAGAGTTTCAGGCTTTGACGGTCGCTTGCCAAATTTTAAGCGAGGCCCGATGTGCGGGTGCGAAACAACTTCAAACCCAGCTCACTCAAGCCCTTGCACCGTTGGGTTTAGCCAAAGCAACGTTTGTGGTTGGCCTGGAGCCCATTCCCCCTAGTCCCGAAGGGCAAGAGAAAGTTAATTTTCTCTGGACTGCCAACCCCGGTCAGCCCCTAGCCTCCCTTAAAAGCACTGCCTCGGGCGGTGAGATGGCCCGCTTTCTGTTGGCCCTCAAAGCCACTCTAGGAGAAGCCGTACCTACTTTGATCTTCGATGAGATTGACATGGGCGTCTCCGGCAAAGTAGCCCAAGCCGTGGCCATACATTTAATGGGTCTAGCCCAAGGGCACCAAGTCCTCTGTGTCACCCACCAGCCTTTGATCGCAGCCATGGCCCAGGTCCATTGGCGGGTCCGTAAATCCGTAAGCCAAAACCAGACCCAAGTTCACGTGGATGACTTGGATCAACTCGGTCAACGTACCGAAGAACTAGCCCAGCTAGCCGGGGGTAACTCCGCGCAACAGGCCCGTGCCTTTGTCGCCGCCCTCTTAGAAGAAGCCCAACAATTGCAAAAACAGATCGCCATCCTCAAATGACTTGCTATAAGTACACTCAGTAGGGTTAAGATAAAAGGAGCAGGTCAAGACAGGAGTCCTGTTCAACCTGTATTCTGGTAAAAGGCATCCAAAAACTCATGAAAGGGGTACATCACCTATGGCGAAGGTAGTCGGTATTGACCTTGGGACAACAAACTCCGTGGTTGCAGTATTGGAGGGGGGGCAACCGACGGTTATTGCCAATGCAGAAGGCAACCGGACGACCCCATCCGTCGTAGCCTTCAATAAAGCGGGTGAACGTTTGGTGGGGCAAATTGCCCGTCGCCAAGCTGTTTTGAACCCTGAAAATACTTTTTTCTCGGTTAAGCGTTTTATTGGTCGCAAGTATGGCGAAGTATCCGCCGAATCTAAACTTGTGCCCTACAAAGTCCTTGAAAAAAGCGGTGGTACCCTCAAGCTTTCTTCTCCCCTGGCAGGTAAAGAACTTGCTCCTGAAGAGATCGCAGCCATGGTGCTCCGCAAACTTGTGGATGATGCCAGCACCTATCTGGGCGAAAAAGTTACCAAAGCCGTGATCACGGTACCTGCTTACTTTAATGATGCCCAACGCCAAGCTACTAAAGATGCGGGTAAGATCGCTGGTTTAGAAGTCCTGCGGATCATTAATGAACCCACCGCCGCGGCCTTGGCCTACGGCCTAGACCGCAAGCAAAACGAAACGATTCTAGTCTTTGACTTGGGCGGCGGAACCTTTGACGTTTCGATCCTTGAAATTGGCGAAGGGGTTTTTGAAGTTAAATCCACCTCTGGGGATACCCACCTTGGTGGCGATGACTTTGACCGCCACATTGTCGATTGGATGGCCGATGAATTCAAGAAACAAGAGGGCATTGATCTGCGTAAGGACCGTCAGGCCCTCCAACGATTGACCGAAGCCGCTGAAAAAGCCAAGATCGAGCTTTCTACCGTTACCGAAAGCACGATTAATCTACCCTTTATTACCGCTACCGCCGATGGTCCTAAGCATCTTGAGCTGAAGATCACCAGAGGTCAGTTTGAACAAATTTGTGCTGACTTGATCGAGCGCTGTCGTGGTCCTGTAGTCCAAGCACTTAATGATGCTGGGCTTAAACCCACCGAGATCAACGAAGTTGTCTTAGTCGGTGGTTCGACTCGGATCCCGGCGATCAAAGAAATCGTCAAGCGCATTACGGGTAAGGAACCCAACCAAACGGTTAACCCCGATGAAGTTGTGGCGGTTGGTGCGGCGATTCAGGCGAGCGTACTCGCCGGAGAATCCACCGGGATCTTGTTGCTTGACGTCACCCCGCTTTCCTTGGGCGTTGAAACCCTAGGCGGCGTTGCCACCAAGTTGATCCAGCGCAACACGACCGTACCTACCAAAAAATCCGAAGTCTTCTCCACTGCCGCTGACGGTCAAACCTCCGTCGAGATCCACGTGGTACAGGGCGAACGGGAAATGGCTGGGGATAACAAGTCCCTTGGACGCTTCCGCCTTGAAGGCATTCCCCCGTCCCCGCGTGGTGTGCCTCAAGTCGAAGTTACCTTCGACATTGACGCCAACGGGATCTTGAGTGTTACAGCCCAAGATAAAGCCTCCAATAAAGTCCAGTCGATCACCATTACGGGTGCTTCTACCCTCGATAAAAACGAAGTAGAGCGCATGGTGGCTGATGCTGAACGGAACTCCAGTGCCGATAAAGCCCGGCGCGAAGAAGTTGATCTACGCAACGAAGCCGATGCCCTCGGTTTTACCGCCGAACGTCAACTCAAAGAGTTCGCCGAAAAGGTCGACCCTGCCGAAAAAACCAAGATCGAAGATTTGATCAAAGCCCTGCGTGATGCCCTAGCCGGGACCAGCGTTGATGCGATCAAGTCTTCTAAAGAAGCCCTACAAGAAGCGGTCTACGCCCTCTCCTCTAAAATGTACCAACAGTCCCCCCCGGCGGGGAGTGCCCCTGGTGCAGATGGCCCTAATGGTCCTAGGGGCAGTGACGATGACGTGATCGACGCGGACTTCACGGAAGTTAAGTAACTCTTCTAACAGGTGAAGCCCCTTCAGTGGGGCTTTGCCATGTTTAGGAATTTCCCATGACCCGCCCACTCCAGTACACCGATCAAATCAACCCTGCGCTCTACAGTGAAGTGATCGATGTACGGTCTCCAGGGGAATATGCCGAAGATCATATTCCAGGGGCGATTAATGTACCGATCTTAAATAATGAAGAACGGGCTGAGGTAGGTACGCTGCATGCCCAGGTTTCCCCCTTTGTGGCCCGTAAAGTGGGGGCTGCTTTAGTAAGTCGCAATATTAGTCAGCATTTAGAAACGCATTTTGCTCCCAAGGACCGAGACTATCACCCGCTGATCTACTGCTGGCGGGGGGGACAACGCTCTAAAAGTATTGCTTTGGTGTTAGCAGAAATTGGCTGGGCTGTCTCCGTGCTGACGGGCGGTTATAAAACCTATCGCCACCAAGTACGGGCTGATTTATTGGTCTTACCCCAGCAATTTCGCTATTGGGTGCTCTGTGGTGCCACCGGATCGGGCAAGACTTTACTCCTACAACGTTTAGCCGCCCAAGGGGCACAGGTTTTGGATCTAGAGCACTTAGCCCAACATCGGGGTTCTCTTTTGGGCGCAGTGGGCGTCCAACCTTCCCAAAAATATTTTGAAACCCTCCTTCGGGATCAGTTAGTGCACTTAGATCCGACCTTGCCGGTCTGGGTGGAATCTGAAAGTTCTAAGATCGGTCAAGTCCACTTACCTAAAACCCTTTTAGCGGCCCTAAATCAAAGTCAAGCCATCGAGATCCAAACTCCAGAAGTGGAGCGGGTCCGCTGGATCTTGCAAGAGTATGCCCATCTGGTGGCCCAACCTGAATATTTAAAGGCGTTGCTAAAACCTCTGACCCCGCGCTTAGGACACAGCCAGCTCAAGACATGGCATACCCTGATCGATCAAGGGTCCTTTGAAGCCTTTGTTAAAGAGATTCTCCAGCACCATTATGATCCGACCTATGCCCATAGCCTGGGGCAAAACTTTAAGCCCACGGTGACGATCCCTATGGGTGATCTCTCCCCTCAGGGCTGTGATCAGGCGGTGGCGACACTTTTAGCACTGGTGAATTCCTAGATTACTGGGATTGAGGAGGAGCGTTACAATGGCGTCCATGGCTGATTACTACACCACCTTACAAGTCAAACCCGATGCCACCGCCAGTGACATCAAAGCTTCCTATCGACGGCTAGCCAAACAATATCACCCAGACCTAAATCGTCAAGCAGGGGCCAGTGAGTCGATGCGTCGGCTTAACGAAGCCTACGCTGTACTGAGTGAACCCCAAAAACGGCAAGCCTACGATGCCGTGCAGCGCCGTAGTGCGTATCGGATCGTTCCGGGTAAGCCCCGCACTCGAGTAGCTGCTGAAGATGCCCTGCTCGTGCGCTGGTTAAAAGAGGTTTATGATCCGGTTACGCGTCAGATCCGAGGGATCCTCAAGCCCTTTGCGGGTCAGATCGAAGAGTTATCCTATGATCCCTACGACGAAGAATATATAAACGACTTTCAAAATTACTTAGAGGATTGCGAAACAGCCCATGCTAAAGCTTGGGCCTATTTTACGAGTCAGCCTAATCCTAACTCTGCGGCCCGTATTGCCGAGTATTTGTATCACGCGCTCAATCACCTCAGGGATAGCTTAGATGAGCTGCACTATTTTTGCCAAAACTATGACTATAGCCATCTCCATACGGGCCAAGAACTGATGTCTTTGGCGGAGGAGATGTATGAACGCGCCGGGGACTGTGTACGCCGTTAATCCTTAGACCTCTAATTCAACTGCGCCAAAGCTTGTCCTAAGATCGCTAGTAGCTCGTCAATTTCCTCGGCTGTAATGATCAAGGGGGGTACTAACCGGACGACCTGAGGACCCGCAGAAATTACCAGTAGTCCTTCGGTGAGGCAATACTGCACGACTTCACTGGCGCGGGGTTCCTGGAGTACCAGACCTTGGATCAAACCCCAGCCCCTTGTTTGGGCCACCCGATCTGGATAGTGTGCTAATAGATCTAAAAGTCCAGTGCGGAGCTGATCACCTCTTAAACGAGCATTAGCTACGAGATTTTGCTCCTCTAGAGTCCGACAGACGCTAAGGGCTACCCCACAGGCAAAGGGATTACCGCCAAAGGTACTGGCATGTTCGCCGGGTTTAAAGACCGCAAAGCGTTCCTTGGCCCCCATCGCCCCAATGGGGATGCCCCCACCCAAAGCTTTAGCCAAAGTTATCACATCCGGTTCGATCCCTAGGTTTTGATGCCCCCAGAGACAACCCGTGCGACCCATACCCACTTGGACTTCATCCAAGATCAAGAGAATATCCCGTTGATCACAGAGTTTACGCACCTGTTGGAAATATTCCTGATCCCCAGGAACCACCCCGCCTTCGCCTTGGAGGGGTTCTAGTAAAATCGCAGCGGTACTAGGGGTGATGGCGGCTTCTAATGCAGCAAAATCGTTATAGGGGACATAGCTAAAGCCGGGCATGAGGGGCGCAAAATATTTGTGATACTTGGGCTGGCCCGTGGCGGTTACGGTAGCCAAAGTCCGACCATGAAAGCTCTGCTGGGCCGTAATGATCTCTGGGGATTGGATCCCGCGCATGGTTAGGGCATATTTGCGGGCCAATTTAATCGCCGCTTCGATGGCCTCAGCCCCAGAGTTACAAAAGAAAAATTTATCTAAGGGCGAATGATCCACCAGCCATTGGGCTAGGGCAGCCTGTTCAGGAATGTAGTAAAGATTAGAAACATGGATCAATTTCTGGGCTTGGCTGTTGATGGCTTGGAGCATTTGGGGGTGCGCATGGCCCAGACTACAGGTGGCGATCCCGGCTACGGCGTCGAGATACCGCTTGCCCCCTGCATCCCAAACGCGGCAGCCCGCGCCCCGCACTAGGGTTACGGGAAAGCGACCATAGGTATCCATGATCGTCTGCTCATATTGGCCCACTGTATCGTTGGCAACGAGTACTTCTTGATTGCGCTCCATTAGTATTCCCCACATCTTGATCCACTATGATAGTTCTTCTTCAGGAATTAGAATTTCTAACTGCTGATCTTCTTGTAGTAAATGGGCCACATCTTCGATGGCAAAGTACTGAAAAAATTTCTCAGTGACCTTAAGCCGATAGGAGCGCCCATCCCCTTCTTTTTGTTTGGTAATAAAACTTTTTTCCACCAGATCCCGCACTTGGTCATAGGCCCCGGAGCCGCGAAATTCTACGACTTCACGCTGGGTTAGGGGTCCTTTGAGGGCAATTACGGCTAGGGTCCGTAAGGCTCCGACCCCCAGTTCTGCCGGGGCTATCTCGTAGACCAAATGCTCATATTCGGGTTTGAGCTGGAGGGCATAGCCATCGGTTCCTTCGATAACTTCCAGGGCACAGGCCCGCCGCCCATAATCTTCTAGGAGATCTAACAGGGCCTCACGGACCTCGATCACAGGGCGACGGCTCAGACGAGCAAGCTCCTCAAGGCTAAGGGGACGGGCTTTGAGGTAGAGGATGGCTTCTAGGGTGCGGGTCAGATCCATAATTTGCGTGTCGTACTAGATCTCGAGGACCCCAGTGCCTAAGCCCCATACCCCCGTGTGTTTGATCACGGTGATATCGCCCATGACTTTAGTTTGACAGGCGAGTCTACGGTCTTTGAGTAGGGGTTCGCGGAGTTTCTCTAGCAGCGAAGGCGTACTCACCGGACCAATGATCTCAACAGCACAGGTCCCACACGTGCCTAAGCCTTGGCAGTTTACAACCTTAGCAGGGCCGTTATACAGGGCCACGCCGTTGTTGAGCAGGACTTCGCGCAGGTTGTCCCCGTCATTGCAATAGATCGTCCGCTTGCCCAGGGTGATCGAGGCCATGATGGGTTCCGTGCTTTAGGTAACTTAATTCTGCCATATAGAATTTAGCCCAGCCGTTAAACTAGCCTAGAGCTTGACCTGAATATCTACACCAGAGGGCAAATCTAGTTTCATCAAAGCATCAATGGTCTTAGCCGAGGGTTGATAAATATCGATAATCCGTGAGTGCGTACGAGACTCAAAGTGCTCTCGTGAGTCTTTATCCACGTGGGGTGAGCGCAAAACGCAATAACGACGGATCTTGGTTGGCAAGGGGATCGGGCCAATAGCGGCGGCATTGGTGCGGTTGGCAGTTTCTACAATCTTGATACAGGAGCTATCGAGCAACTTGTGATCGTAGGCTTGCAAGCGAATGCGAATTTTTTGCTGCTGGGCAGTGGCCATGGCGGGTTAGCTATAAGGTCCGTTTCTTAACATACCATGCTTTAACAGACCTTTTTCTAAAATCCCTGGAGGTTCCTTAATAACAAGGCACTTTAGGGTCCAGTTGACTGTAGGCAGCAATACCGCCTTGGACATTTTTAACCTGACTAAAACCCTGTTGGACCAGAAACCCGCACATTTGGGCCGAACGGACACCGTGGTGACACAGCACAATAGTTTCCTGGTCAGGATCTAGTAGCTCAGTGATCATAGGTGCCCAAGCACTGGATTCACTCAAGGAAAACCGCCGAAATCCAGGTAAAGAGGCTAGGGCTAACTCTTCTGCTTCGCGTACATCCAGGAGTTGCGCCCCTGAGCGGATCAAATCCTCAAGCTGTAGGGCCAGTTCCTGAACGGTGATCACACTGGGGTTCATGGCAGGGTATTCCTATGGTGTCCTGTGGCCCGCATTACTCTAAGATCCCCAGGGGTTCCATCTGACGGGCGTAGAGTTGGGCATACAGGCCCCCCTGCTTCAGTAGGGTGCTGTGGGTGCCCCGCTCCGCAACCCGACCCTGGTCAAGGACATAGATCTGGTCAGCATCCCGGATGGTCGAAAGTCGGTGGGCAATAACAAACACCGTCCGGCCCTTCATCAATTTATTAAGAGCATCTTGCACTAATGCTTCCGATTCCGCATCTAGCGCCGAAGTTGCCTCATCAAGGATCAGGATCTTCGGGTCTAAGAGTACCGCCCGGGCAATGGCGATCCGTTGGCGTTGCCCACCGGATAAATTAACCCCCCGTTCGCCGACTCGACTGTTGTAGCCTAAGGGAAAATCTTCGATAAATTCGTGGGCATTGGCAATCTTCGCCGCCCGTTGGATCTGTTCTAGGGAAACATCGGAGCGCCCATAGGCAATATTTTCAACAATGGTCCCGCTAAACAGTACCGTATCTTGGGGTACAACCCCGATCTGACGCCGCAAGCTCGCTAAGGTCACGGTGGTGATATCAATGTCATCGATCAAGATCCGTCCCGTCTGGGGGTCCCAAAAACGATTGAGCAGATTGACTAAAGAAGACTTCCCGCCCCCAGAAGGCCCCACTAGAGCCAAAACCTGTCCTGGTTCAACGGTTAGATCGATCTCTTTGAGAATGGGGCGATCAGAACTATAGGCAAAACTTACCCCTTGTAGGGCCACCCGGCCCTGCACCGAAGGAAGCACCGTCGCATCGGGGAGGTCTTTGATCGCAGGCTGCACCGCTAGAAGTTCAAATAAACGATCAGCGGAGGATTCGGCTTGTTTTAGCTCGTTAAAATTGCTGGTGATGATCACAATCGGATCAATCAGGAGACCGATCCCGGCCATAAAACCAATAAACTGTGAACCCTCAAGATTTCCGGTACTGATCTGCCAGCCTCCTACCCAAACCAACAGCAGTACGCCCATCGCCTGCAAGAAACCGCCCACCGGAAACTGTACGGCTTTGACCTGCTCCCCTTTAAAACGGGCGGCACGGTTGGCTTCGGACTTGCGCTTAAAACGCTCAATTTCAAATTCTTCAGCGGCAAACCCCCGGATCACCCGGATCCCGCCAAATACTTCTGTCAAAAGAGCAGCAAGGTCAGAGGATAGATCCTGGCTAGCACGGGAATAATCCCGGAGCTTGGCCCCAAACCAGGCCAGAGTCAAGCCCAAAAGCGGCGCAACGGTCAAGGTTAATAACGTCAAGGCCCAATTGAGATAGATCAGATACCCTAGGACAAAAATAATGGTCAGAATACTGGGAATAAATTGTCCAAAAAAGCGTCGCACCGCTTCTGATAAGCGGTCCACATCTGAGGTGAGCAAATAAGCTAAATCCCCAGCGCGGGAGTTCATGAAAAATGCCATATCTAACGTCTGGACATGGCTAAAAACATGATCTCTAAGATCCGTAATCGCTTGGAGCGAAGCCTTAGCCATTAACGTATCTTGACCAAACTGACACAAACCCCGCACTATAAACACGACGACGGTGATCAGGGTCAACTCTGTAATGGAGTAGGTATCTCCTTTTCCAACAAACTTGGCTAGCCGCTCCGCTAAGTGGGCCAATCCCGGCATTGAAGCCACAAAACCTAAGGTACACACCAAAGCAGAGGCAAATACGAAGCGTTGGGGCCAGATAAAAGGCGCAAGACGCTGGATGTTGGAAACGGGTTTCGGCATGGAGGGTATTGTATCTGGGATATAGCCCTTAACTCAAGGGTATGCACCGTCCGCTGTACAGGGTTAGGCAATAAAAGTTAATATAAATCAAACAATCGAGATCCTGTGACCTATGGCAGCACTCCGTGTTGGTCAACCCGCTCCAGACTTTACCCTGATCGCCCAAGACGGTACTCCCGTCAGCTTAAGCCAATTGAAGTGCCAAGCGGTGGTGCTGTATTTTTATCCCAAAGATGACACCCCCGGTTGTACCGCCGAAGCCTGTGCTTTTCGCGATCAATACACGGTTTTTCAAGAATCTGGGGCCAAAGTGATCGGGGTAAGTAGTGATTCTCCCCAGTCCCACCAAGCTTTTGCCACCAAGTACCGCTTACCTTTTACCCTTTTGAGTGATCCAGGGGATAAGACCCGCAAGCGCTATGAAGTCCCCCCGACGTTTTGGTTTATTCCCGGTCGCGTAACGTTTGTGATCGATACGGCCGGGGTGATCCAGCATATTTTTGATTCCCAGTTTGATTTTCAGGCCCATGTGACCGAATCCCTTAAAACCCTTAAACAGATCTGAGTCTTTTCGGTCTAGGGTCTGCTGTGGTGTAGGATTGGGGGGCCTTGGATGGGTTGACTCCTATGCTGACCAAAGTTCCGGTTTCGGTGCTGATCCCAGCCAAAAATGAGGAGCAAAACCTCCCTGCTTGTCTAAAAAGTTTGCAACCTGCGGCGGAAATTTTCATCGTAGATTCCCAAAGTACCGACCGTACAGCCCAGATCGCCGAGGAATTTGGCGCTACAGTGGTCCAATTTGCGTTTAATGGAACGTGGCCTAAGAAAAAAAACTGGGCCTTAGACAACCTCCCCTTTCGCTATGAATGGGTTTTAATCGTTGACTGTGATGAACGCATACCCCCGGAATTGTGGGAAGAACTCGCCCAAGTAATTCAAGACCCGACCAAAGTCGGCTACTACCTCAATCGACGGGTATTCTTTTTGGGTCAATGGATCCGTCACGGCGGTAAGTACCCCGATTGGAATATGCGCTTATTTCGCCATCAAGCGGGGCGTTATGAAAATCTCAATACGGGCATGGTGGCCAATACGGGGGATAACGAAGTCCACGAACATGTGGTGCTTAAGGGGGAGTATGGCTATCTAAAACAAGATATGCTCCACGAGGATTTCCGGGATCTATTTCATTGGTTAGAGCGCCATAACCGCTACTCAAACTGGGAAGCCAAGATTTACTATAATCTGCTTACCGGAAACGATGCCGATGAAACCATTGGCGCAAGTCTTTTCGGGACGCCGCTGCAGCGTAAACGATTTTTAAAAAAGCTCTGGGTACGCTTGCCCTTTCGCCCGACCCTACGGTTTTTGATCTTTTATATCGTGCAGTTGGGTTTTTTAGATGGCAAAGCCGGGTATATTTATGGGCGGTTACTGAGCCAGTACGAGTATCAGATCGGGGTTAAGCTCTATGAGCTAAAAGATTGTGGGGGAACCCTCAATGTCAATACCCCCATCGCGTCAACCCGTGCGCGTTCATCTTGAGCTAACCAGTGTCTGCAACTTTGCCTGTGACTTTTGTCCACAGGTGGATCTAGCCCGGCCTAAGCGGGGTATGGAGTGGGGGCTGCTTACCAAAATTTTGCAGGAGTTAGCGCAATCTCGGCAAGCGGATTTTCTAACTTTTCATGTTATGGGTGAGCCGATGCTCTATCCCCGCTTTTTTGAAGCGGTAGACGTGACTTTGGCCTTAGGGCTTGCGCTCCATTTGACTACTAATGGATCAACTTTGGCGCTTCAGCCTAGCCATAGTTCCCAACTTATTCAACGGCCCATACCTAAAGTGATCCTGTCGTTGCAAACCCCTGAAACCGAGAGCTTTAAAGTTAGGGGTGCCCCACCGGGCTTAACGGCGGAACGCTATTTTCAGGGGATCTCTGATTATCTCCGGGCGCATCTTGCTAGTACTTCCCCGACAAAAGTACATTTGAAATTTATGGATACTAGTCCCCATCCACTTTTGGTCCCCTATCAGCCGTTGCATATTTTGGATAATCGGGAGCACTTGATCGATCAAATGACCCATTGGCTTGATCCTTTGGGGCTACAAGCGGATTTCTCGCGGCTCAAAGTAGGACGTTGGAACGTGATCCCGGTAACGGAACGCTTATTTTTAGAGTCTTTTCCCCTAGATAATTGGGGCAATCAGCGCATTCCTGCACGTTGGGGTTATTGCAATGGGGCTCAAGATCAAATTGCTGTCCTTCAAGATGGACGGGTCGTGCCCTGCTGCAAAGATTATGAGGGGGTGATCACCCTTGGCAATCTACGGGATCAAACTTTAGCCGAAGTCCTCCAAGGATCTGTGGCCTGTGATCTGCGTGCAGGCTTTGATCAACTCCAAGTCCGTCAGGTCCATTGTCAACGTTGTATGGGCGCAGATACCCGCACCAAAGCACTTTTGCGCTCTGTGGCTTCGGTTGCTTACTTCAAAATCTATAAGCCCTTGCATCCTCAGCTTGATCCCTAATTCATAATGGGCGCACTTTCCTTTGATAGAGAGTGAACTAGCTTCTATATAATATCGGGCTTGGCTAGTTTTACTCCATACGTAAAGCAAGAGTAACAGCCCTTGGGAGGTGGGAACCTAGGGTTCCCCCTCCCAAACCCGCCCCCCTCCTCGTCAGGGAGCTTGCAGCCCCCGACACCCCCTACAACGCAAA
>JANNOF010000235.1:0-2030 GCA_031398925.1 Gloeobacteraceae cyanobacterium SOY_34_metabat_371
AGCGCAATCAAACGCTGCAATTTCCACCCCGACTCGACGACTATATCAGTGCCGAGAATCCCGTGCGGTTTCTAGATGTGTTTGTGGATCAATTAACCCTGCACGCGATGGGATTTAACCATGTCGTAACGGCAGTAGAAGGACGACCTCCCTATCATCGTGAGCGAAGCGTCCTGAGTTTTTACACAGTCTGTCGCTCCACCTGACACCGCCCCAAAAGGGCTTTGCAGACTAGATCATTAACCCAATCAAGCATTACTTTCGTCAAAAAAGGGGGCCGAAGCCCCCTGGGAGTTAGAAGGGAGTATCGCCCACCAAGTCCTCGCGGAGACTGAGTTGATCCTTTTTGGCGCGTTTGGCTTCGCGGACTCCCTCGGCAATTTCTGCCAACTGGATCAACAGGGAGGGTGAGTCTTCAGGATCTCCGAGGGTTTGGCGGATCTGAGCAAATGCTGGCTCGGTGAGGAGTACTTTGCAGATCTTGCGGATCCCGGCTTGGTAGGACTTGAGCGTGTCGCCTTTTTGTCCGTAGGTCTGGTTGTAGTTCTCGAAAAAGGATTCAGCCCGGAATTTGTTGAAGGCTTCCCAGTTGACTTCGCCGTCGGTCACAAACTGGCTCCAGTCGCCGTTTTGCTTAAGGCGAGCAATGTAGCCCTTGGTCTGTTTTTTGAAGGCGGTCCAGTAGAGATGGGAAAAGCCCCGGTAGGCATTCCAGAAGGTTTGAGCGGCGCGACGGGTTTCGGATTCCTGGGCGGCATCGGCTTGCGCGTTGGCGAGATCGTTGAGGTTAAAGAAATTGGACATGATGGAAAGCTCCTTTTGAACACCAACCCGTGATCGCAAGGGAGCTGGGGTACCAAGGGACCGTGGAATAACCGTAGGCTTATGCCGCGAAAGCCCTTGGCAGTCGCTTAGTGATCCGCGCAGCGGTCAGTTAGCGCGTCCCCCGGCGAATTGCGATAGGGTGCTGGGTGTCAAAGAGCACTCCATCCCTAAGTCCATTGCTACCGAGATCCGCCAAGCAACTGGGCCAGCCCCAAGAAACACCGCGCCGGAACTTCAGAAGCCGAGGATCAGCCCGCTTTGGACCGCCAGAACGACCAGTGGATCATCTCGCCCAGCTAGGGATCAGCCAGTAGACCGAGGAGGCTGGGAGTGCATCAAACCGGGCCACTTTTGAGTTACTTCCCAGACTAAGACAGGACCCGCAGATCCCAGCGGGTCGCAAGAGCAAAGCCCCACCGTCGAGAGGATCAGATCCCGGAGGGGAGATCCTGCCCTCCTACTGTTGCCATGGCAGATCCGAGGATCGAGAACCGCGCTAAAGCAACAGAGGCTTGAGGACTATGGGCGTGTGAGATCTAACGCCAGTGGCTCCCGGCCTTGATGGATTGGCGGGTTTCGGTGGGGGCCAAGTTCTCATTTATGAATTGAACTTGGGGGGAGTCCCCAAGGGGACAGTGGCGGAGGCAGGGGCAAGATCATGGCCTAGCCTTAAGGCTAGGCATTAGTGGTTAGTAGCGCACTACTCGGACATTCAAGCCCTGTTGTTTTGCGTACTGGATCATGTGCTGAGTGCCAACCGATGCCCCGTCCCAAAACGCTACTAAGGCATCAGCATATTGGGCCATGTGCTCATTGCGGATCATCCCGGCCCGTTTGCCGTATTTGTCCCATTGGGCTGGGAACTGGGTGCAAGCTAGCCCGCGTTCTTTGGCGTAGCGTTCGCCCAGGTTATCTGCGCCTTTTGCACCGCCGCTAACAATCTCAATATCGGTTTGATTCTGGAGTAAAAAGTCTAGTTTTTGGGAAAGTAAGGCGTAGTCGTTAAAGGATCTTCCTCCGGCGATGATCAGTTTCATGTTGTTCCCTCTCGATTGCGCCGTGTCCGCAGCACAGCCCAAGCAAGGGTGTCTTGGCATCCCCCTTGCGGGAAGTGCTAGGGTTCCCCACGGGCAGCAAGAAGAGAGCGGAGATCATTCGAGACTGAATATGCCTAGGCCCACGCTGTGTTTGGGATTGAGGACTTT
>JANNOF010000350.1:0-1526 GCA_031398925.1 Gloeobacteraceae cyanobacterium SOY_34_metabat_371
CACTGCCTCCATGGATAGGCCAAGGAGTAGACACACAGCGACATTACTGCCTAATGGAACAGTTGGAGTGAACCCTTAAAATGAGACAATCTTCTCAGCCTTCTTAAGTGGGTCGCACCCCGGAGAAGTAACACATGTCTAGAGTTCGTCGTTTCTTTAGCCCTGAATTTAAGCTTCAGGTGGTTCGAGAAGTAGAGGCCGGTGCCACCGCTGCCCAGGTCGCCCGACTTTATCAACTTCATCCAAACTTGCTTGCCCAGTGGTGCACGCAATACCGCAACAATCCACAACGGGCCTTTCAAAAAGAGAATTCAACCCAAAAACGTGATGAAAAGCGCGTCGCTGAACTCGAACAAATGATTGGCAAACTGACCATGGAAAACCAGTTTTTAAAAAAAGTCTTGGAGCGCTTAGAGACGCACTCGAAAGAGAGCAAGCGGCAAAGCTCATCTACAGGGTAATTGCTGAATATTCAGGCGAACACTCTGTGAATTCCTTATGCGAGCTAGTGGAACTGCCTCGCAGCGGATTCTATCGACAGCTCGCCTTTAGTGCTCCAAAAGAAGATCATGCAGAAATTGAGTTGAGGCATCAGATCCAGATGATTTGTCTAGAAATGCAAGGGTACGGCTACCGACGGGTCACGGTTGAATTACAGCGCCGGGGTTGGTCGGTCAATCACAAACGAGTGCTGCGTTTGATGCGAGAAGATAACCTGCTCTGCCTACGCCGTAAGGCTTTTGTGTGTACCACCGATTCCAACCATACCCATAAGGTTTATCCGAATCTGGCTAGAGAACTGACCTTAACGGATGTGAATCAACTGTGAGTATCTGACATAACTTATATCAGACTCATGGATGAGTTTGTGTACTTGGCCGTGATTCTGGATCGCTACAGTCGGCGGGTGATTGGTTGGGCTTTAAGTCGGCACATTGATGTTGAATTAAGCTTGGCAGCTCTGCGCATGGCGATTGAAAAAAGAGGTGTACGACCTGGATTGGTTCATAATTCAGATCGCGGCGTCCAGTATGCAGCGAAGGCGTACATAAAACTGCTTGAAGAGCATCAGATCTGCATCAGTATGAGTCGTCGAGCAAACCCCCATGACAATGCGTATGAAGAATCATTTATAAAGACCCTAAAGTACGAAGAGGTGCTGTTGAATGAGTACACAAATTATCGAAAGGTGGAGGAAAATATTGCACGATTTATCGAGGAGGTTTATAATCGCAAGAGATTGCATTCATCGCTTGGCTATCTGCCACCAATTGAATTTGAGGAAAGAATCAAGCCTGAGATAAGTCTGACAAGTAAAGCCACTTAAGAAGGCCAGAAGACTGTCTCACATGAAGGGGGCACTCCAAAAAGCAATTACTTCGTGTGCTAGACTTGAGCTTTTGTGAATACCCAATAAATTGATCTCAACTTGAATAGCAGACAAGGAGTGGAGTAAATTTCCCGCACCTTTTGCTATCGACAAAAGTTCTAAACTTCACCGCTGAGACGCCTGTTGTTTAAGACTG
>JANNOF010000364.1:0-9119 GCA_031398925.1 Gloeobacteraceae cyanobacterium SOY_34_metabat_371
AAAATTGTCCTCGAAGCTGGTGTGGGCGTAACCCAAGCCAATACGGCCAAAGTGGATATCACCGATGATGTCATTGTCGGGACCAAGATCACGGTTGATCCGGCCACGGGTTTGACGAGCACAACGATTGAAAAAGACAAAGCCGGGGTGATCCTGGACGTTTCGGTCTTTAATATCGATGACAACGGTTATGTGAATCTTGCGGTGAAGCCTTTAGTGAGTTCGATCATCAGTGAAAATCGGGATGCCACGGGAAATATCATTACCCTGCTCACCCGCCGCGAACTGGATATCAAACGGGTCCGGGTCCGGGATGGTCAGACCATTGTTTTGTCAGGTCTCTTAAATGATCAAGACGTGGTCACTGTCAGCAAAGTACCTCTTTTGGGGGATCTCCCTATTATTGGGGCTCTGTTTCGGAGCGAAAGTGTTTCCCGATTGAAGCGAGAAGTTGCTTTAATGCTCACCCCCTTTATCCTCAAGGACCCGGTTGAGCAAGGGGTAGCACCCGTCAGTCTCAAGCCCTGATCTAACTTTCCCTGGCTAGGGTGCGGTCTATAGGGATCTGCGCTCTAGCACGGGGGGTTTATAAAATTTTCTTAGGCCAGTGGGGATCACAAACTTTTTAGTTACATCTACATTGGATGTACTGCGCTCCCCAAACTTCTTTGCGAGTTCTAAATATTTTTATAGGGCTGGGCCTAAGTGCCCTAGGAATTTTTTTGAGTCCGCCGAGTGCGGCCCGTATCCCCAATATTCCCTGCCAATTGACCAGTGGGTTAACTTTACCGGCCCTAGGAGTAGCTATTCCTGCCGCGCAGCAAGTAGCCAAACCCTGTACCAATAAACGGGTCTTGATCCTGTCTGATGCCACCCGTAACCGACCAGAATTTTTTGATCGCAACCAAGCACCTAAACAATTTAACTGTGTCTTGCTCCTGGAGGGACCAGCACCGCAACAGCCCCTAGCTGCAAACGATCAGGTACTCTATGGCACAATCCTACGCCTACTTGTCCAAGGCGGAGTGCCCATCCTAGATGCCCAGTGCGACCTAACCGTAGCCGTTGCCTATCGCCATACATCGGTTGTACCTCAGATCTCTGGACCCGCCTATGCTCAAGCCATCTTAGAAGCTAACCAAGATCTTGTGACCAAGCTCCAGCCCCATGTCAATAGCGAAACGATCTTGATTGGGCATGGTCAAGGGGCGGTTCAAGCCTGTCAACTGATCCGGGGTAATAATCTGAGCCGTCGGGCCCTCCCGGCTTTCAAATTAATTGGCTTAGGGATGATGGACCTCTCGATTTTGGGTACTAGTCCAGCCCTCCTCCAGCCCCTAGGCTTAACGCCTCAAAATCTTTGCCCCCTAAGTGGCGTGCTGGGGATCAAGGGCAAAATGATCCCGGTTGAATATCAAATTAATAGCCAAGATGAATACTATGGCCCGATCCCCAACTCGGGTAATGCATTAGGGATTGCCACGAAAATAACGGCCCAAAGCCTCTGGGGAACAGATTCACTATATGGTTTTGCTACAGGTAATGATGATCCTTTGACGACTAAAGTTGAAGGTTTAAATCGTACGGATAGTGCCTATCGCCAGGGATTCAGCTATATTTTTGAACATACTGATTCCTGCGCCCCTGCGACAGCTAGTTCCGAAGAGATCAACTTCAATCGCTATCCTTTATTTTGCGATCAAACGCGATTATTGCGGCAACTTAAATATTTTGATTATTTAGCTGAAACTCCTTGGCCAGCCCTGCATCAAAATGCCCATAACTGGGATTTTGCGTTAGTAGATGGCAGTATTTGCTATGAATTTCAATACCGCGTCCTCGCCGAAAATCGGATCATTAGTAATGCTTCGATCCATCCTGATGGGAGTATTTATGTCACCTCAGAAAATGATCTAACCGCCGCACAGATTATTGAGCCTACCGAAACAGAACCCTTTTGTCACCTCTACAAAGTCGATCAAAACTCTGGGCAGGCGGTTTGTGCTAGCCCCAATGAAATTGGCTCGGGCGTGAGGGGCTGGGGGCCTTTAATTCTGAGGGATGGCACAGTGATCGTCGCAGATCTCGATACGGTGTATGCCCTTAGGCCAGATCATTCCATCAAATGGCAACGGCCCTATATCGGCGTTAGCCGCTCCGCAACGACGACTAAAGAGGGCAAGATATTGATCATGACTGAGGGGTTTCAAGGGTTAGCTCCAGGCTATATCTATGTGATCGACCCCGATGATGGCAAAGACCTGATCACGCCCCAAACGCTTCAATCCTTAGGGGAATATAGTACCTTTGTCGATACGACCAATACCCCCGCCGTTGATCCAACTACGGGCGAAATTATTAATAGTATAGATTTCCTACCAGACCCGATCACCGGGAAGGCTCAGGGAGCCTATTTGTCTTTTAGATTTATTCCTGGAGCTAATGGACGTCCTGGGCGCTTGGAAAAAAATTGGTCCTTTGCCATCCCTGGGGTAAGTTTCTCCTCACCTACTATTGCGGTTGATGGGACACTTTTTGCCCACGATGGGGTCGATACCACCCATGCGATCAGTCGTGAAGGCAACCTAGTCTGGTCCTACAAGGTCGGGAATATTTCGGCGGCGTCCCATGCCTATAATCCGATTACGGGCAATATTTTTATTGTTACCGGGCGTAAGGACCCTCAGATCACCGGTGGTACCGTAGGACTTTTTGCCCTCAATGCCCAAGGAACGCTGTTGTGGAGTACCCAACAGCGTAGCCCCCAGGACCCCCTTGTTTTTTCAACAGTTCCGGCTTTAACCCAAAATGGCTATCTTTATGGAGTGGCAATCAGGGCTAATAATCAATTGGCTTTTGTTGTGCTAGATCAACAGACGGGAGCACTATTAAGTAGCGTTCCAGTAGATAGTCTAAGCGGTGGATTTACAACCTTCAATGACCAAGGGGATGCCTTTGTGAGCGATTTTCTGCCCCAGCGTGATCTGTTTTTAGAATCTCCCACTACCTTACCCCCAGGCTCCCTTGTCGGTCTTCATAAGTATCGTCCCCAGCAATGTGTATCGGCTAAACCAATACTTAATAAGAAATTACGATCCAAAAAATTGCCACGCCATAGCGCTGATCATTGAATAGATTACTAGTATACTAAGTTAAGAATAGTACCCCAAATTTTGTTTGTGACTTTTTTACCAATACTTGAGGAATCCCCATGAAGAAGACTTCTTTTCTACTAGCATCCCTAAGTTTGAGCGCGCTCTTAGCCCAACCCAGTCAGGCCCGTATCCCCAATATTCCCTGTGTCCTTGCTGAGGGTCTGACGCTTCCCGTAGAAGGCGCCCCAGTTCCCCCCGAACAACAGGTAGCGCAACCGTGTACCAATAAACGGATTTTGATCCTTTCGGAAGCGACCCGCAACGACCCGGTATTTTTCAAAACCCAGGGTATCCCCAAGCTATTTAACTGTGTGATTTTGATCGGGGGACCCATTACAACCGAGGCGGTGGCGAGTAATGACAACAACCTTTATGGTGCCCTTTTAGAATTACTCGCCCAAGGTAGTCTCCCGGCAGTGGATGCCCAGTGTGATGTGACGGTTGCTGTTGCTTATCGCAGTACTTCGGTCGTCCCAACCATTGGCCCCAAGGTCTATGCCTCGGCTATTTTGGAATCCAATCAAGACCTCCTTACCAAGCTCCGCCCCCATGTTAGCGATCAAACTATTTTCTTAGGCCATGGACAAGGAGCCGTTCAAGCATGTCAATTGATCCTAGGTAACAATCTTAGCCGTCAGGCCCTACCTGCTTTTAAGCTCATCGGCTTGGCTACAATTGATTATGCGGCCTTGGGGGCTAGTAAAGCTTTGCTGTCGCCTTTGGGACTTACTCCGGCGAATCTATGTCCTTTGACGGGCGTTAAAACAATCAGGGGTAAAACGATTCCCGTTGAATATCAGATCAATCTCCAGGATGAAATTTATGGAGTTAACCCTGCAACGGATACTGCCCTTGGGGCTAGTGCCATTAATGCCTATCGTGCCATTTTTGGACAAGACTCTCTGGTTGATTTTGCCACCACCCCCAATGATCCCCGCACGCTTAAAGTAGAGGGCTTGGGGTTAACCCAAAACCAATACCGTGCGGCGTTTAGTCATATTTTTGACGATCCTTCGCGCTGTACTCCTGAGGGTGCTGCCCCTGAAGCCGATAGTTATTATCGCTACACCTTGTTTTGTGGGCAAACCCGTTTGTTACGCCAACTTAAGTATTTTGATTACTTAGCAGAGACTCCTTGGCCTGCGATCCATCAAAACAATTCCAATTGGGATTTTGCCCTGGTGGATGGGGCTACCTGTTATGAGTTTCAATATCGGGTGTTAGACCAAAATCGGATCATTAGTAGTGCTTCCATCCACCCCGATGGCAGTATTTATATCACCACCGAGAGTGATTTGACAGCGGCGCAAATTATTGAACCTATTGAAAGGCCCCCCTATTGTCATCTCTATAAAATTGATCAAGCAACAGGGGCGGCAGTGTGTGCCAGCCAAGATGATGTGGGGTCCGGGGTCCGAGGCTGGGGACCGATGATCCTCAAGGATGGGACGATCATTGTGGCGGATCTGGATGAGATCTATGCTTTTAATCCTGATAACACGGTGAAGTGGCGTAGGCCCTATACCGGAGTTAGCCGTACCGCCACCATCACCAAAGAAGGCAAGATCCTGATCATGAGCGAAGCCTTCCAGGGGGTGTCTTCTGGATTTGTATACGTCCTTGATCCTGAGGATGGACGGGATCTTATTACCCCCGTTTCCATTCTTGCCCTGGGCGGCTATACCACCGTCGCCGATAGCACCAATACCCCCGCCGTCGATCCAACTACGGGGGATATTATCAACAGTATTGATTTTCCGCCCGATCCTGTCACCGGAATTGCTACGGGGGCTTATCTTTCGTTTAAATATATTCCCGGTGAAAAGGGCTCCCTAGGGCGCCTTGAAAAGAACTGGTCCTTCCCGATCCCTGGGGTCAGCTTTTCATCCCCGACGGTAGCGGCTGATGGGACCCTCTTTGGTCATGATGGTGTCGATACCACCAATGCGATCAGTCGTGAGGGCAACTTAATCTGGTCCTACAACGTAGGTAATGTCTCTGCAGCTTCCCATGCCTTCAATCCGGTGACGGGCAATGTTTTCATCGTGACGGGCCGCCGGGATAATCAAACGGACAATACCGACGCGGGGTTCTTTGCGATCAATCGCAAGGGAGAATTGTTATGGTCCACCCAAGAACGTCCACCTAGCCAACAATTTACCTTTTCCACCGTACCGGCCTTGACCCAAAACGGGTTTATCTATGGAATTGCCCAAAACTTGGTTGGGCAAGGGGAGCAATCAAAGATTGAGTTTCTGGTTGTAGATCAAGAAACCGGCAAAAGAATTAGTAGTGTACCGGTGGAAACCATCAGTAGCGGATTTACAACCTTTAACAGTGCTGGGGAGGCTTTTGTCACCGATATCTATCCGCAACCTCGTTTTTATAATGAATCCCCCACCACCTTGCCACCTGGAGCCATTGTTGGGTTACACAAGTACGTTCCTGTTCCCTTAAGTCAGTGCAACGCACCTTAAGTTACGTTGATGGTACGGGAAGAGATGTGTGTCCTAACGGCTAAACTGTTTAGCCGTTAAATTACTTAAACAAGACCATTCAACCACAGTGCGTTAGGTAACTTATGAAACGCTTACTTCGTTCAGTAGTACTGTTGAGCGTGCTGGGTTTTATAAACCTAGTTTTCAGCCCTCCTAGTAGGGCTAAGCTAACGAATTTAGCGTGTGATCTGGTTGTGGGGCTGACGTTACCTGAAGCTGGTGCTGAAGTCCCCCCTGACGTGCAGTTGGCTAAACCCTGTGAAAATAAACGGGTCGTGATCCTTTCAGAAGCGACCCGCAATGACCCCGTATTTTTTAATACGGATGGAACTCCTAGGGCGTTTAACTGCGTCTTTATCTTAGGAGAATCAGAAATTGATGCGGCAATTTATCCCAACGATAATTTGCTCTACGGTAGAATTTTAACTCTTTTGTCCGAAGGGGCACTCCCGGCCATGGATGCCCAGTGCGATGTGACGGTGGCTGTTGCCTATCGCAACACCAGCACCGTCCCCCATATTGCCGCAGCGGACTATCAAGTAGCCGTATTAGAATCCAACCAAGATCTACTGCAAAAGTTAAGGTCCCATGTCACTGAAAAAACGATCTTTTTGGGCCACGGAGAAGGGGCCTATCAAGCCTGTCAACTCATCAGGGGCAATAATCTCAGTCGCCAAGCCCTGCCTGCCTTTAAGTTAATTAATTTGAGCTATGTCGATTTCTTCGCCCTAGGGGCGAGTACCGCCCTCCTTCAGCCCTTGGGGTTATCGCCCAATACCCTATGCCCTCAAAGTGGCGTCGTCGGCATCCATGGCAAAAAGATCCCCATTGAATACCAGATCAACAGCCGTGATGAACGCTACGGGACTATACCAAACACCACTACTGCGTTGGGTCAAAGGACAACAGACAGCTATCAGACCCTATTTAATGCGCCTTCATTAGTGGTTTTTGCCACCCAGAGCGACAATGCGCAAACAGCTCAGGTAGAAGGTCTGGGCCTGACTTTAGATCAGTACAAGCAAGCCTTTACCTATGTTTTTGAAGATCCAGACCTCTGTGCACCCCCAGGAGGTACTCTTTTAGCCCAAAGTTATTTTCGCTATACACTTTTTTGTAGTCAAACGCGGTTACTCCGGCAACTTAAATACTTTGATTATTTGGCCGAAACGCCTTGGCCGGCCCTGCATCAAAATTCCCAAAACTGGGATTTCGCCTTAGCGGATGGGGCAGAGTGTTATGCCTTTCAGTATCGCGTCCTCAAGAAAAATCGCATTATTACGGCGGCGGTGATCCATCCCGATGGCAATACCTATGTCACCACCGTCGATGATCTGACCACGGCTTTGCTTACAGAACCGGTAGAAATTTCCCCCTATTGTCATATCCATAAAGTCAATCAAGCCACGGGTGATACTACCTGTGTGAGTCCAGATGATGTGGGTACGGGAGCTAGAAGTTGGGGACCCTTAATCCTTAAGGATGGAACCTATCTCCTAGCAGACCTAGATGAGATCTATGCTTTTAACCCGGACAACACCGTAAAGTGGCGTAGACCCTACGCTGGGGTTAGTCGGTCGCCCACTACGACGCAAGACGGCAATATTGTGATCATGACCGAAGCATTTCAAGGGTTAGCTTCTGGCTTTATCTATATTGTCAATCCTGAAGATGGGCGCGATATGATCACCCCCGTTTCGATCCAGACCCTCGGGGGCTACGCGCAATTTACAGATACCACCAACACCCCGGCGGTAGACCCGACCACGGGGGATATTATCAATAGTGTTGATTTTCCGCCCGATCCGGTGACTGGGATCGCCTCTGGGGCCTATCTTTCGTTTAAATATATCCCCGGTGAAAATGGAGCCTTGGGGCAGCTTGAAAAAAATTGGTCTTTCCCGATTCCTGGGGTGAGTTTTTCTTCCCCGACGGTGGCTGCTAACGGGACGGTTTTTGCCAATGATGGCCTAGATACGACCAATGCCATTCTCCGCGACGGATCGGTCCTATGGTCCTATAACGTAGGCAATCTTTCGGCAGCTTCCCACGGGTATAACCCCGTCACGGGCAATGTTTTTATTGTCACCGGGCGACTGGCTGGCGGGGCGACCAGTAATATAGCAGGGCTATTTGCCATTGATCAAAAGGGCAAATTGATCTGGACTACGTTGACGCGCAAGCCCTCCGAACAGTTCACCATGACCACAGTTCCTGCTTTGACCCAAAATGGCTATTTGTATGGGATTACGATCAACCTCAACCCCAATGCCACGGGGAGTAAGTTGGATTTGGTGGTTATGAGTCAGGCAACGGGCAGAGTGATCAGCCGCACGGAGACCGAATCCGTAGCCGGGGGATTTACCACCTTCAATGATCAAAACGAAGCCTTTGTTACGGATCTGTGGCCCCAGCCCCTGCTATTTAATGCTTCACAGGTGACCTTAGCCCCTGGGGCCATTGTCGGTCTGCATAAATACCAGCCCGCCGATATCGCACAATGCAAACCGGGCGACTAGGCTAGGGGCTTAGCCTGGTCTTTGAGTACACCAAACAGGATTTCTAGGCCCCGGTCTATTTCCCAGGTTTGAATCGTTAAGGCCGGTCGAAAGCGTAGGCTAACTTCCCCACAGACCAAAAAGAGACAGCCCCGTTCCTTCGCCGTTGCCCGGACTTGGTTGCGGGTCTGGGGATCAGCCACATCAAAACCGATAAATGCGCCTCGGCCCCGGATATTGGCGATCAGGCCAGTTTGCTGGGCAAAGGCCCGCAGACGACTGAGGATGTATTCCCCCTGTAGGGCGATATGGGCGAGTAACTGCTCTTGTTGGATCACCTGAATGATCTTTTCGCAGCGCACCATATCCGCCAATTGTCCACCCCAGGTTGAGCTGATCCGCGAGGAAACCGTAAAGGTATTGGGCACCGAGTCAATATGCCTTGTGGCCGCCACCCCACAAACTTGAGTTTTTTTACCAAAGGCCACCAGATCCGGGGCGATGGCTTGATGTTCAAAAGCCCACCATTTGCCCGTAGTCCCAAAACCGCACTGGACCTCATCAAAGATCAGTAAGCAGTCATATTGGCGGGTAATCTCGCGCAGCGCTTGGAGAAATTCAGGACTAAAGTGCCGGTCACCCCCTTCGCCTTGGATCGGTTCGAGGAGGACCGCACACACATCATGGACGCGGGTTTGAGACAGGGTGTGATGGATCAAATCAAGGGCCTGATCTTCTTCGGCCATAGAACGTATGGCATTGCCCTCAAGATCAAACTGTAAGGCCGGGGCAGGCATACGGGGCCAATCAAACTTAGCAAAGTGGGCAAATTTACGTGGATCACTGGTATTTGTTACCGAGAGGCAATAGCCACTGCGCCCATGAAAGGCCTGCTGAAAGTGCATTACTTGATAGCCTTTGCCATGAATATCCTGATCAAAGTTACGGCGGATCTTGTAATCCATAGC
>JANNOF010000396.1:0-1678 GCA_031398925.1 Gloeobacteraceae cyanobacterium SOY_34_metabat_371
CCTATGCCCCAAAAATTCCAGTGGGAGCCACTAAGGGAGCTACGGGCCATGCCTTGGGGGCAACAGGCGCTATGGAAGCAGCCTTTTGTTTGTTGGCCCTTGATCAACAGGTTTTACCCCCATGCCCTGGTTTAGAAGACCCTGCATTTGATCTAAATTTTATTTTGACAGCCCAGTCTGCTCCCTGTCAGTATGCCCTTAGCCATAGTTTTGGCTTTGGGGGGCAAAACGTCGTCCTTGGTTTTCAACGGGCTTAAAGATTCTGGCGAGGCTTCTGGATCCCTTTTGTGAAACCGCTATTGATGTAAACAAGCAATTTTGATCATCTTTGATGCTTAATCTTTTGGATCTTTTTCAGGACGCTGAGCCGGGGTTTAGCCGTCACACCTTTGACGAATTCTGGCGTAATATTCAAGGCGTTGGGGGTGGGATTGAAGAATTCTAATAAAACAGTCGTCTGGGCACCCATGGCTAAACTTTCGATGGGCAAACCGATCATCGGTGCAGCATTGTTAGGATTTATAGCGGTGCTATTGTTGAGTATTTGTCCATCCAGTAGACCACTGACGCTTAGATAGAAAGGACCACTTTGAATTGCACCAGAGGTATTGGTGACTGTGACTTGCTGTCGGGTAAAGGTAACATTCACTAAGCCGCCCAGTATTACAGATCCTTCACGTTGCTGACCTGCGGCATCGACAATGCGCGGATCAAAAGAAAGAACCTGCGGGGTTTGATTATCAAATTCTAGCGTTAGAGTAACACTTTCTCCTGGTTCTAGGGTTTCACCCAGAGATGTGATCTCGACTAAAGGATCTCCGTTGAGACTAACGGCATTTTGAACACCTTTAACTTGATCTTGTAGGATAACTCCTGGGGTCAGGCCAGCAAGCTCAAGATACAGTGGGCCCTCAATAGCCGTGTCTGTAGTATTCGTAACGGTCACTTGTTGACGCAAGCGGGAGACTATGATCAAGCCACTACTCTGTAAATCAACCTGTGATGCTAAAGAACTGACGGCAATGGGATCATTGACGGTTAAATCAATCGCGATGGGAGTAGAGGTTATACCGGGCGCGATGGGGGTAATGAGCAGTTTAAAGACCCCCGTATTGGTTATCGTTGCGGTTTCAATAATTAGGGTCGAAGCATTACCTGTGGTCGGATCTGAGCTGAAACTAGCTGTCGCTCCTACGGGTAAGCCACTGACGGCAAGATCTACCGCTCCGGTAAAGTCAGTCCGCATTAAATTGATCGTATAAGTTGCACTTTGACCTGAGTTAATTGTTTGACTTGCAGGCGCAGCGTCTAAAGAAACGATTGGAACCGTTACAGTAAAGTTGCTGGCACTGATCACGGTACCTCCAGGCGTGATGACCTGGATTTTTCCTGTGGTTGCACCTACCGGCACGGTGGCCCTGATCTGGGTAGAAGAAACAACGGTGAATGTGGTAGGCACACCATTAAAAGTAACGGCGGTTGCACCCGTAAAGTTAGATCCGCTGAGGGTAACCGAAGTAGCTACGGGTCCGCTAGGGGGGGAAAAACTAGCTAGGGTAGTGACCGCACTTCCTGGGGTTATATTCTTTAAAACCGAGACATTATTGGAGTCAAAATTTGCCGTAGCCAGATCGAGATCCCCATCTCCATCTAGGTCCCCCACCGTCACGGAAATGGG
>JANNOF010000018.1:0-3198 GCA_031398925.1 Gloeobacteraceae cyanobacterium SOY_34_metabat_371
CTTTACCTTTCAAAATGATGCCATTGCATCCAGTTGGATCCTCCAGCAGGTGATCCAGGAGCATTATCCAACCCTAGCCCCGGAAGAAGTGCCCCCAGAAATTTTGGTGGCAGAACCGATCCCGGATCAACAACTGATCGAAGACTGGCTAAGTGAGCGCCGGGGGCAGGGTTGTCGCCATCAAACATCCGCAACGTCAGCTCAAAGCAGAGCTTATCGAGCTCGTCCAACGTAATGCCCAAGCAGAACTTGAGCGTTTAGCTAGAATTAGCCGCGCCGAAGAGGAGGGCTTAGTGCAACTGACCCAAGTCCTGGATCTGCCCAGTGTGCCACACCGTATGGAGTGCTACGACATTTCCCATATTCAGGGCACGGATACCGTTGCCTCGAGGGTCGTTTTTGTCGATGGGAAACCCGCCAAGACCCATTACCGCCATTACAAGATCCGTTCACCTAAGGTTGCAGCGGGGGCCCCGGATGATTTTGCCTCCATGGCTGAGGTGATCCGTAGGCGGTTTCAGCCCCCCCTGAAAGACCCTTTACCGGATCTGGTGGTGATCGATGGGGGTAAAGGGCAACTTTCTGCGGCCTTTGAAGTTATGACCAGCCTGGATCTCGAACACGTCCCCCTGATCGGCCTGGCGAAACGCCTAGAAGAAATCTTTCAACCGGGCTTAAGGGAGCCAGTTTTGATCGATCATCGTGAACCCGCTCTACGCCTCCTACAGCAGATCCGGGACGAGGCCCATCGTTTTGCCGTGACTTTTCATCGGCAGTTGCGGAGTAAACGCATGACCCATTCGATTTTGGATGAGATCGCTGGTTTGGGTCCAGCCCGTCAGAAAAAACTGCTCGATCACTTTGGTTCGCTTCGTAAGCTTCAGGCTGCTTCTTTAGAAGACCTATTTGCCATCTCTGGGATCAGTGAAAATCTGGCGGGGATCATTTTTAACGCGCTCCATAGCGAAGAAGAATAACGCTTTAAAGTACGACCCGGTCAATAAACTTACGGATCAAAGCGTTGGCACCGGGGGTTTCTTGGAGTTGGGCAATGATCTGCTCAAGGTCAGCCGTTGGCGCTAAATAGCGGTTCCCGTAGCGTCGTAGTCGGGCGGCTAAATCATTGCGGTCTATTTCAGGGTGGAACTGAAATCCATAGAAGGGCCGACCTGGGATCGTAAAGGCCTGGTAAGGACAAAGGGCCGTCGATCCGAGCACCAGAAAGTTATCAGGGAGCGTCACGGCCCGTTCGCGGTGTCCAACACACACCCAAAAAGGATCAGGGACATCGTGAAAGAGTCGGTCTTCGTGGGCGGCGCTGGTTAACTGTAGGGCGTAGGTCCCCAATTCCTGTTGGGCTTCATCAATTATGATTTGACCACCCAAAGCTGCCACTGCCAACTGAAACCCAAAACAAGAGGCAAACACGGGCAAAGCTTGATCTAAACTTTGACGGATCAGGTCTTGAATCGTTAGCACAAAGGGATATTCTATGGGTTTGAGGACAGAGGCATCGCTGGAGCCGCCGATAAAGAGCGCATCATAATCCGCTAGATCTCCTGGGAAGTAGGGTTGCTGAAAGACATCCCACAGAATGAATTGATCCGCCCTAAGCCCGCTATAGCGCACAAATTCGGCATATTCCTCGGTGCGGGTGATCACGTCTTGGCGCACCTGAATCAATAGGATCTTGAGGTCAGAACGATCTTTGGGCATGGGATCTGAAGTCCGTGGCATTTCTAGTATCAGGGATCATGTAGCTTGATCAACTCAGATCACCCTTGCTTTTAAGGTGAAGACTTTCGATAGATGATCTGGGCATCGACAAACGATACACTAGGGTGAGCAGTTTGGATGTAACCGTGGCCCAGACGATTCTTTTAGAGTTTGAGAAGCCCTTAGCCCAACTAGAGCAACGTCTGGATCAGATCCGTTCCCAGGCGACGGTTGAAGGGGTCAACGTCAGCGATCAACTCCGGCAGCTCGAAGGGCAAGTGCAGCGGTTACGCACCGAACTATTTGAGCGCCTGACCCCCTATCAACGGCTGCAAGTTGCCCGGCATCCACAGCGTCCCAGTACGTTAGATTATTTTCAGACCTTGACCGATGATTGGTTAGAGCTGCGCGGCGACCGCTGTTTTGGGGATGATCCGGCTTTAGTGGGGGGACTGGCTCAGATCGGGCCCTTTAAAGTCGTGATCATGGGTCATCAAAAAGGCCGCGATACCAAAGATAATATCAAACGTAATTTTGGTATGCCCCAGCCCGAAGGCTACCGTAAGGCGCTACGCCTCATGCAACATGCGGATCGTTTTCGTTTACCCCTGATCACTTTTATTGATACTCCTGGGGCCTATCCCGGTGTTCAGGCCGAAGAACGCGGTCAAGGGGAAGCGTTAGCCCGTAATATCCGGGATATGTTTCAACTCAGTATCCCGGTTGTTTCCACCGTGATCGGCGAAGGTGGATCGGGGGGGGCCTTAGCCATTGGGGTCGGAAATCGAGTCTTGATGCTGGAGAATGCTGTTTATTCGGTCATTGCCCCGGAAAGTTGTTCTTCCATCCTCTGGCGGGATACCAAACACTCCGAAGAAGCCGCCAATGCCCTCAAGATCACCGCCCGTGATCTTAAGCATCTAGGTATCGTGGATGGGATCATTCCCGAACCCGTTGGGGGAGCGCATCGCGCCCCACTACTGATGGCCCAAACCCTCAAGTCTGCGCTGATTGAGCAACTGGAAGAACTCTCTGCCCTTAGCCCCGAAGAACTCAAAAACCAACGCTATGAAAAATTCCGCAAGATCGGGGCTTTTGTGGACAAGAGCTTAGTCTAAAAAACTAGGGCTTGAGGGCGCCATCTACGGTTTTTTTAAGGGCATAAAGCTGGGGCAAAAGCCGCAGGTGTGCCTCCTGACGCTCCTCCTCGGGCAAATGCTGGTCTAGGGTTTGGTTATGTAAAAGTAGATATTCGCCGCAGATCTTCGCTAGATGATTGCGGTGGGTCAAAAATCCGCTGCCTAAAATACTTTGAAATTCTTCAACCGGTTCTTCCAGAGTCTCAGCCAACGGCTCTGGCGCTGGGGGTTGGGTAGGAAGCGGGATCGCACAGGCTACCGCCATAGCGTATTCCCCGTCATGGCTAATGGAAAGGGCCCATTGCCATTGGCCCCCAACTTCAGCCGCCCGACGGTGTAGTTG
>JANNOF010000023.1:0-9142 GCA_031398925.1 Gloeobacteraceae cyanobacterium SOY_34_metabat_371
TCCCACGGTGGATCTGACGGCTGGGGTCTTAGAAGTAATCGGACGCTGCACGGGCTATGACGTGAGCGAGCTAAAGCTAGAGTATGACTTAGACGTGGATCTAGGGGTAGATTCGATCAAGCACATGGAGATCCTGCTGGCCCTAGGCGAAAGCTTCAAAATGCCCGCCTCCGAAGATGACCAGATCACCAATTTCCCCACGATCCAGTCTTTAGTTAATTTAGTTCAATCCCGCTGTGGCACCCCAGCCCCCGTAGTTCCAGTTATTCCTGCGGTAGCCCTATCCGCGCCGATCAGCCCAGTCGTTGCCCCCGTGGCTGTAGCAGCGGCTCCTGCACCGAAAAAAGCAGTAGATCCCCAAGTGGCAGTGGCCCTAGAACAAGTCAAAGGGGCCGTTGCCAAGTCTTTAAATTACGAAGCCACTTGGCTTCAAGCGGATATTCCCCTCCAAACCGTACTGGGCATGAGTGGGGATGATCTTAAAAAACTACGTCAGGAGTTGGGTTTATTTACGAATGGTCGGACGCCTAATGGCAATCCTACTTTAGGAGATCTGGCCCTAGAGATGACGGGCAAAGCCCCTGAAGCTAAAGCTGCTCCTGAAGCTCCGGTAGCTCCTGAAGCTCCGGTAGCTCCCGTACCCGTGGCCGTGACAGCGCCACCGACAGTCCCAGATCCCGCCCCTAAAACGGCGCTACCCAATTTGGTCCTGGGCTTTGTGCCCGTAGACCCTCAGTTGTTCCAAGCTCAATTGCCAGCCCTAGCGCAGCAAGTCGCCCAGGTCACAGACCGCCCTGTGGTCAATGTGGATCTACGTAGCGGTGATAGCCCCTACCGGGCTTTTGCCCTGATCCAATCTGAGGCGATTACTCCCAATGGGATCCAAGCGGCGTTGCAAGCAGCCCACGGCACCTGGGAAAAGAGCCATGGTTTTTCCTGGGGACCCGAAGTAAGCGGAACCGTTCAAGCGCCGCCCCTGGCCTTTGTAACCCCCGGTGCTGGGTCCTTGAGTGCTAGTTTTTATGAAGAATTAACCGCCCTTGATCCCGTGGTCACCGAAGTTCGTAGCGAAGGCGAACGGGCTTTTGCCGAGCATGTCGGGCAAACGATCTCCTTTTTGGATCTCTTTAATACCCAGGACACCCGCGCCACCCATCCGCTTTACCAGCGCCCCGCCACCGTAACGGCCTCGGTTGCCATGGCCCGTCTGTTAGAAAAATTTGGGATCAAACCGGATCTAGTCGCAGGCCATAGCGTTGGTGAACTCACCGCCTGTCATTTAGCCGGGTGTTTTGATCACAGCCAATTGATCCGCTTGACCACCGCACCCTTTGTCAAAGGGGCTTTAGCCGCTGGGGCCATGGCAGCCCTGATCGGAACTGAATCAGAGATCTTGGCCTTGGTTGCCCAAGCCGCTGGTCGTGTGGTCGTCTCCAACCGCAACTCTCCCAAGCAATTGGTTGTCTCTGGGTTAGCCAAGGATATTGATGCCCTGGTGCTTGCCGCCAAAAATAACGGGATCAAGGCGGTGAAATTAGAAGTTGCCACTGCCTATCATTCATCCTTTTTGGAAGTGCCCCATAGCCACTACCGCGAAGCGTTATCCACGACCACGGTTAAAACCGCCCAGATCCCAGTGGTTTCGGGTCTAACCTCGGATATCCTGCCCTTTTCAGAAAACGGTCAAGCTCAGATCCGCGCCTTGTTAGATTGTGCCTTTATCGGCCCTGTCAACCATGTGGGTCAAGTGAAACGCCTACGCGAACTCGGTGCTGAAGTTTTGGTAGACCTGGGTCCAACGGATCGCCTAGTACGCATGGATCAGGATATTCTCAGCGGCGAAGCGGTCGTGGTCTTGGGAGTTAACCCCGTCAAGCGTTCTGGTCGCCTGGGCTTCCTCGAAGGCTTAGCCCAACTGCATCTGCTGGGTTATCCCGTGCGTGATCCTTATCCCACTCCGGTAGTACAGATCAAGCTCCCAGAAATGACGATCCAGATCCCGGTGCTAGAAATAACCCCGGAACCCATCAGCCCCGGTCACGTGCCCAAATATCTCGAACCCATTGCGGTCATCGGGATCGGCGCGGTCTTACCGGAAGCTGCCAATGCTCCCCAGTTTTGGCAAAACATCCTCAATAAAGTCGATACCCACGAGGAAGTTTCGATAGATCGTTGGAATCCCGCCTATTACTACGATGCGGATCCCAAGGCTCCCGATAAGAGCTACACCACGGTGGGCTGCTTTGTTAAAAATCTGCCCTTTAAGCCCCTAGATTTTCGGATCCCGCCCAAGGCGGCGGAGCGCATGGATAAGGCCCAAAAAATGGCCCTGCTCGCCACCAAAGAAGCCCTCCAGGATGCGGGACTTTTGGATAAAGAGTTTGATCGGGACCGGGTCCAAGTGATCATGGGCACCTCTGTCGGAGAAGATACGTTTACGACCTCGCCCCGGCTCTACTTCGATATGATCGCCCAAGCCTACCGGGAGTCGCCCCAGTTCCAAAAACTCTCTCAAGATGAGCAAGAACGGGTGATCAGCGAAGCTCTAGCTAAAGTCCGCTCCGAAGTGTTAGAGACCACCGAAGACACCATGTCGGGAATGCTCCCCAATATCGTGGCGGGCCGCGTTGCCAACTGCTTTAATCTGCGCGGCGGCAACGCCACGGTCGATGCGGCCTGTGCCTCTTCATTAGGGGCCTTAGATTACGCCCTCAAGAGCCTGCGGATGGGGGAAACGGATCTGATCGTCCTGGGTGGGGCCGAATCCGGGAGTGGTCCCTTTGGCTACGTAACCTTTTGTAAGACCAAGGCCCTGTCTGTCAAAGGTAAGAGTACGCCCTTTGATGCCAGTGCCGATGGGTTTGTGATGGGTGAAGGGGCCGGGGTAGTCCTACTCAAGCGCCTTAGTGATGCTGAACGCGCCGGGGACAAGATCTACGCGGTGATCCGGGCGTGCGGGATCTCGTCGGATGGTGCCGGAAAGGGCATTACAGCTCCTAATCCCCTGGGTCAAAAACTCTCTACGGAACGGGCCTATCTACTTAGCGGGATCAATCCTGCCACCATTGGCTTAGTCGAGGCCCACGGGACTTCTACTAAAGTAGGCGATGCGACCGAAGTTTCTTCCCTGACGGATATCTATAAATCCCACGTCAGTCAGCCCCATCAGATCGCCCTCGGATCGGTCAAATCGATGATTGGGCATCTACGGGCCGCCGCCGGGATTGCCGGACTGATCAAGTCGGTCTTTGCGGTACATCACGGCATTTTGCCCCCTACCATCAACTATCAGACCCCCAATCCCAATATCGATCCCCAGGGTCCGTTTTATGTCAATACCGAGTCTAAGCCTTGGACGACAGGTAGCTATCCCCGTCGGGCGGCGGTTAACTCCTTTGGCTTTGGGGGAACTAACTTCCATGTGATCCTGGAATCCTATGACCAAGGGTTTTACCAAGGCGACCTGTACCAACAGGAACTTATGACCAGCGAAAGCTACCAAAAGCTGGGTGCAGGGGCACGGTCTGTGGCGAAAACCGCTACGGAGCAAGCAATTACGGACCTGGGTGCGGCAATTCAGAACCTCGCCTTGCCCCTAGTCGTAACCAAAGATCACCAAGTGTTGACCGGGGAACCCGCCGACTTCACCCAGATCAAGAGCATCGTCAGTGCCCTACGCCCCGAAGACTTGGGGGCCGAGAGCTTTAGACGTGCCCACGGGGTGAAATATGCCTATGTCAGTGGGGCGATGGCCAGCGGGATCGGCTCAGCGGATATTGTGATCACCATGGCTAAGGCGGGAATGTTGGGCTTCTTTGGAGCGGGGGGCTTGGGCCTCAATCGCGTCGAAGAAAACCTCCAACGCATTACCACAGAACTCAGTGCGGGTCAGCCCTTCGGCGTTAACCTGCTCCATAACCCCCTAGAACCCCAAGTCGAAGAGCAATCGGTGGATCTGTTCCTCAAGTACGGGGTGCGCTTTGTCTCGGCTTCAGCCTTCTTGCGCTTGACCTCAGCTCTGATCCGTTACCGACTCAAGGGCCTCAAACAAAGTGCCGATGGCTCGATCCAGACCCCCCATAAAGTGTTCGCTAAGATCTCCAACCCCGTGGTTGCCGAGCAATTCATGAAACCCGCTCCCCAAGCGGTGATCGATCAACTGCTCAGTGCCGGTAAGATCACCCCGGAGGAGGCCCGATTGGGGGCCTTGGTGCCTGTGGCTGAAGATATTACCAGCGAAGCCGATAGCGGTGGACACACCGATGGGCGGCCCCTGAGTGTCCTCTTGCCAGAGATCCTACGCCTCAGAGATCACTTGTTAGCCAAGTACAACTACGCCCAGTACGGCCTGACCCTCCGGGTAGGCGCGGCGGGCGGCTTAGGCGACCCACTTTCCGCACGGGCGGCCCTGGCGGCCGGAGCAGACTACCTGCTCACCGGATCGATCAATCAATCCTCGATCCAGGCCGGAACTTCCCAAGGCGTTAAAGAAATGCTGGCTAAAGCCCAGATGACCGACATGGCCTTTGCTCCGGCGGGGGATATGTTTGAAATGGGCGCTCAAGTCCAGGTCCTCAAACGCGGTAATTTCTTTGCGCAGCGCGGTAAGTATCTCTACGAAGTCTATAAGGCCCATGCTTCTCTGGAAGCTTTACCCGCCGCTGACCGCGAAAAGATCGAAAAAGATATCTTCCGTCGCCCCATTGATGAAATTTGGGCGGGAACTGCCGACTACTGGGCTAAGCGCGACCCCAAACAACTGGATAAAGCCAATAGCGATGGCAAGTTCAAAATGGCCCTGACCTTCCGCTGGTACATGGGCATGACTTCTCGCTGGCCGCTGACGGGGGATCTGGACCGCGCTAAAGATTATCAGATCTGGTGTGGGCCTTCGATGGGTTCCTTCAATAGCTGGGTCAAGGGCACCTGGCTCGAAGACCTTGCTAACCGTCACGTAGACCTGATTGCCCTGGCGATGTTAACGAGTACAGCCGTACTGACTCGAGCGGATCAATTGCGGCAATGCGGTGTTGTGGTCCCCTCCACAACCGAGTTGGCACAGCCCTGGGCCCGTGCCGATCTACAGGCCCTCCAAGGAGCATAGGCGTGGCAAAAAGCCATATTGCATTTCTCGATGGTGTAACCGGATATTTAGGCCGCTGGACCCTGTTCTGGCTCTTAGCAGAAACCACCGATGCCACCGTAGCCGTCCTGATCCGACCCAAGGAAGGGGGTGACAAGGCTATGGCCTCGGCCCAAAACCGCCTTTTGACGGTCCTAGACACCATCGGAATGCGCAGTCAAGCCCACCGGGTCCAAGTCATCCCTGGGGACCTCTCAGAGCCCTTTTTTGGTAACCGGACCTTAGTTGAAAACATGCGGGCGGATGCCTGGATCCACATGGCCGGGGATGTGCGCTTTAAAAAGTTAGGCGATACCTCCCTGACCAAACAAAACCGCGATCACACGATCCACTTTGTTGAAACAGCCCGCCAAACGGCCCATCCGCCCCAAGTGCTCTGCCATACCTCGACTTTTTATGTGTTCGAGCAACAGGGGACGCCGGAAGATACCTTCTATGTGCCCGAAGACTTCCATGACCCGGCGAAGATGCACCATCACAACGCCTATGGCTTCTCTAAGATGGAGGCTGAAACCTACATCCATGAGCAGATCAAGACCGGGGCTTTGCCTTTTCGGGTAGTGGTGCTTAGACCGGACATCATTATGCACCACATCCCTTTGCCGGAAATAACCCAGTATCGTCCTGGGTTGCTGGTGGATGACTATAAAGTTGTCTTTCAGTTGGCAGCGGCGGTCCTGGGTAAAACCGAAGTCAAACTCCAAAATGGACCAACGGTGGATCAACCGCTACAGTTCATTCCCTGTGGTTTGGGCACCCAGATGAATGTCTCCGATGTGGATACGGTGACTCGGGCTATGGCCCAGATTGCGATCATCCACGGGGGTCATATTTCCGATATAGACCAGTACCGGGTCTATCATTTGGCCAACCGTTGGCAAAGCATCGAAGTCAGTTACTTCCGCCACCTTTTTGCCAAGGTCAATCCCGCTGCCGCTGAGCACCTGCGGTATATGGACGTCGATCAATTTAAACGGGAAGTATGGCCTAAGCTGACTTTTGGAGAACAGATCTACTATCACAACTACATCTTTCCCTTTGAGGGCTACATGAATCGGCCCCGCACGATCCCCATTACCGCCAATGTGGATGCACTCCTTGGTCCCGACTGGCATCTGCTCAACCCGGTCCATGGCCTAGATTTTGAAGCCTGGGTCACCGAAGGGTTCCGCCATGCCCTCGCCCAAAATTTTGGTGAAAAGGTAACTGTGCCGACCCGTTGATCTCCTAGGTACAGTGGAAGATAAATGCTCTAGGCTCCGATGCAACAGCTCCTCTACCGTGAGATCCCTTACCCCCTAGCCGAAGTCCGGTCTTGGATCCAAAACTTTCCTTGGCCTGGTGGGCAACCCACCCCCGATGGTTGCCGTTGGCAGGTGGGTAGTAGCACGGGGGTGGCCTTTGTTTGGGAACTCCAACGCACGACCTATCTCAAGGTTTTTCGGTGGCATGGGGCTGATCTGCTTACCCCAGTCCTCCAGGATCTAGAAGCCCAGATCCAGCGCAAATTCCCCCCTACCTATCCCACGCTGCCGGTGATCGATCCCCAGGAGAATATTTTTACCGCCCTGGCCCCTAGCTATCCCTTGACCGCAAAGTATTTTCAAAAAATGCCCAACGGAGCAACAGCCCTCAAACGGGTGTATTGGTGGGAAAAGATCTGGCGTGAAGGTATCAACCAGCCCCAAGTACCCCAATCTGTGGTTCAGCGCCTAGGTAATCGCCCTAATCTAGTCCCAGACTATGATCTTGTTTATATTGGGGCCGCCCTCGGGGTAATCCATGCGGCAAAAATGGCCCAAATGGGCTTTCGGGTAGCGGTGATCGAGCGCATGGCCTTTGGGGGCATGAATCGGGAATGGAATATTTCACGTCGCGAATTAGAAACCCTGGTTACCGATGGCTTACTTTCTAGACCAGAACTCGAAAGCCTGATCATCAAAGAATACTATGACGGACTGAATAAATTTTTTGATGGCAACTCCCCTGCCAAACCGCCCGTGCTACACACCCCAACAGTGCTCAATGTAGCCTTAGATGCCGAGAAACTCTTAAGACTCTGCGGCGAAAAATTATTGGCCGCTGGGGGATCAATTTTTGACTACACCGAATTCCAACAGGTCCGGGTTTACGATAGTGCAGTCGAAATAGAAGTACTTGATCTAAAAACCAAGGAATCCCACTGCTGCACCACACGTATCTTGATCGATGCCATGGGCTCCGCTTCACCCATTGCCCAACAGATCAATGGAGGAGGGGCATTTAACTCCGTTTGTCCCACCGTCGGTGCGGTGATTGAAGGCTTTGAACCGGGGGTTTGGGATCCTAATTTAGGGGATGTTTTATACTCCCACGGTGATATTTCGCGGGGTAGACAGTTGATTTGGGAGCTGTTTCCCGGTAAGGATGATGAGCTGACTTTTTATCTTTTTTATTATCATGAGATCCACCCCCAAAATCCCGGTTCGCTTTTGGAACTCTATGAAGATTTCTTTGCCATCTTGCCCGAATACAAGCGCTGCACGATGGATCAACTACATTTTAAAAAGGCAACTTTTGGCTATATTCCTGCCTACTTTAGTGGCACCCAAAAAGACAAAAATACCAGCTTTGATCGCATCCTAGCCATTGGCGATGCGGCTTCTTTGCAATCCCCCTTAGTTTTTACAGGCTTTGGGTCTTTGGTGCGTAATCTGCCCCGGCTTACGGATCTGTTAGCCACGGCCCTACGTCATGATCTCGTCCTTGCCGAAGACCTTAACCGGATCCGGGCCTATCAGAGCAATATTGCTGTGACTTGGCTTTTTTCTAAAGGCATGATGGTTCCTACGGGCCGGACCTTGCCCCCAGAGCGGATTAATGCAATTTTGAATATCTTTTTTGGGATCATGACCAAAGAAGACCCCGCTGTGGTGGATGACTTTATCAAAGACCGGGCGGGCTGGTTGGCGTTTAACCGCATGGCCCTACGGGCAGCATTTAAATACCCCTACCTATTGGTGTGGATCTGGGAATTAACCGGCTGGGACTATGCCCGCCGTTGGCTACCAACCTATTTAGAATTCACGCGCCATAGCCTACTTTCTGCGCTGCTAGGCCGTTGGGTCCCAGGGGTTTTGCGTACCCTCCAACCCATCCTTGAAAAAAAAGTACCCCAAACCTGGCATAGGCTCCTGGCGTGGAGCTATAGCCTCAATTACAGTGTGGGGCAACCCTAGATCTAGGTCAAAGAACGCTTACGCGTCACCATGCGGTAGGCTTCGATCAGGTCCCCTTCTTCCCACGTAGTAAAGCCATCGGAGCCAATACCGCACTCAAAGCTAGCCAGGACTTCACGGGTATCTTCCTGGAAGCGTTTGAGCGAGTCGATATGGCCTTGGTAAATGACTTCCTTACCACGTCGGACCCGGATATTGCAGTTACGCGAGATCTTACCTTCACGGACATAGGAACCAGCAATACGGCCCCACTTGCTGACCGGGATCACCTTGCGAACTTCGACTAGCCCTAAGGACTCCTCGATCAATTCCGGAGCCAATAGACCAGACATGGTGTCTTCAATATCCTCAAGGAGCTTGTAGATGACGTCGTATTCACGGATATCTACCCCAGCATTGTCCGCTTGGGTCCGGGCACTAGAGGTGATAGCGGTATTAAAGGCAATGATCACCGCCTGGGAAGCAACGGCCAAGTCCACATCCGTTTCGGAGATTTCTCCCGCCGTTGCCATTAGGAGCCGCAGTTGTACTTTAGTTTGAGGCAGCTTTTTAAGGGAACCCAAGATCGCTTCCACTGAACCTTGGACATCCCCTTTAAGGATCAAATTAAGTTCCTTGAGGTCACCCTCTTGCACCTGGGCAGACATGGCCCCTAGGCTGATCCGGCGCGTATTGAGCTGATTGGTCAGTCGGTCATCCCGCGAAACGGTCTTCCGTTCGTCAGAGAGCCTACGGGCTTCGCGTTCATCTAGCAGTACCTCAAATTCATCGCCCGCGGCAG
>JANNOF010000031.1:0-1565 GCA_031398925.1 Gloeobacteraceae cyanobacterium SOY_34_metabat_371
AAGCCCCGGAGCGGACAGAGGAAGTTCAGGTTAAAGAATTTCTGCCTGGTCTGGAAACGTTAACACCAATTCGCGGTCATGTGCGTGTGCAGCATCATGGCAATTACCTGGAAGTATCCAGTCAGGCAGAGACAATTATCACTTGTACCTGCAATCGCTGTTTGCAGCAATATAATCGACGTTTAGGGCTTGATACGAAAGAAATCATCTGGTTAGACGAAACTGCAAATCAGCTAAATGACTTGCCTTTAGAAAGGGAAGTGGTTCTGGAAGAATTGCTTGAAACCCTACCGCCCGATGGATATTTTTATCCTAACGAATGGCTATATGAGCAGATGTGCTTGGCAGTGCCTTTGCGCCAGTTATGCGATCGCAATTGTCCAGGTATTCCTGTAAGTAGTACTATTGATAGTTCTGATAGTCCTGAAAGTCCAGTTGATAACCGTTGGGCTTCTCTGGAAGCACTGAAAAAGCAACTTCCGGGGTAATAGCTTATTGCTTATGCCTAAAATTTTGTGGTTTCCCGCCCGTGCGTAGTTTTCCGCCGTAGGCATCGCTTTCGGGAATATTAATTCGACAGAGACAGCATGGGTGGCAAATATATGAGGCTTGTAAGATGCGATCGGAAAGTGAATTAATCTAATATTAACGTGAGTTCCACGGAAAAAGAAAGCCAGAAGGCTTGCTCTTAGAGAAATCTAAAGAATGAGATAGAAAAAAATAACTAAGATTGATGGAGAAGGGGTAAAAAAAGCATAAAAAAAGACCGAGACTAAAAAATATCTTTTCAAAATCAAGGTCTCGGTTATGTCTGCTATTATGTCTCGGCTCGACATTACACAAATATTCTGTGATGTAGAAGACTTCTGTAAGCAGTGGGAAAACTTATGGCAACAAATACCACTTTTACAAGGCATCACCGGAAAAATTAGGGTGACTGACCATCAATAACATTTAGAAAATCTTCAGCCGTGATAATCGGGTAAGAAAAATTATCTTTTAGACTGAGTAAATCGTGATCACCCGTCACGAGATAATCAGCCTCACTGACCACAGCCAAAAGTAAAAAAGGCACATCAAACGGATCACGACATTCAGGAATTACAGGCAAGCGGCCGGGCATCGCTACAGCTTCACAAAAGAGTATGTAATCCGATAGTAAATCTTCTTGCTCAGTTGGCGTGAGCTTAAACTTTGGATAAGCCAGCACTCGGATTAACTCAGTTGTTGTCGCTTTAGAAACCAGCGCAGTGAAGAGATCGTCCTGCCATGCCAAACGAAGCCTAGATACTCTGCCCCCAAATATCAGCGCCGAGATGATAATATTAGTATCAATTGCCACCCGTGGACAAACCATTACGATTGACGCGCCCAAGCCACTGCATCAGCCACATCCTGCTCACTCAGTCCTAAATCCGCCAGCTTAGATCGAACCGCATCAGCCCGCTGAATTTTTACAGGAGTCAGAATAATTTGCCCCCCCTAAAACTTTACGTCAAAATACTCAGCATCACCGATTTAACGAGTAATACTTTTATGCAGCGTTAGTTGATTTTTAGAAGTTA
>JANNOF010000048.1:0-4880 GCA_031398925.1 Gloeobacteraceae cyanobacterium SOY_34_metabat_371
GTAACAAAGGCTTTGAGTCCGTGAAAGGGCGCACCGCCAAAATTCCGAAAATCAAGACTGGCGGTTTCGCCGCCGCGGTTAAAAAAGATATGGGTATGGTCTTTGGGTAAAAAATGATCCCGGATGCCTATTTTTTCCATGAGGGCAAAAAGATTTTCATAGCATCCAAAAAATACATGGAGACCCATTTCTAAATGATCTCCTTGGCTATTTTGCCAACTGGCAACCTTGCCCCCCACAAAGGGACGCTCTTCTAAAATTGTGACCTCATGGCCTGCATCCACTAGCTGCACAGCGGTACTTAACCCCGCTAAGCCACCTCCAATGACGGCAACACGCACCCAGATCCCTCAGCAGTCCTTATTGATTTGTAACACTTCTTTAGGCGGCTGGAGCGAATAATCCTACGGCGAATTGGTAGGTTAACGCATAGATCACCACTGCCAGGGGTAAGCCGATACAAAAAGCAATCGTACGGCTGGCAATGGAAAAATTACCATCTGTCAAAGCCAAAAACAATCCTACCGGAGGAACTACAGCCGTCAACGCTGTATAAAGCAGGAGTTTTGTTAACATGAGGACCTAACCAGGAAATGGATTGAGACGATCAAATCTTAGAAGCCTGATTGATTTCTGTCACTATAAAATCTAAAGATCCGTAGAATCTCTTACTCTAGGAATTTTTTATGGATAAAAAGATGCTTTCTAAAGCCTATGAATTTTTAGTTATCTGCAGATCAGCCCCCTAGCCCCCATTTCATGGGGGTATAAGAGCTTTAGACACCCCCACTACGTGGGGGATGGGGGGCGCGAAGCCAAGATCTATGGCTTAACCGAATTTGATAGGACAGATCAGGTTCTACCCATGAGCTGCGTGCCCACCAAGTTAGAGAACTATTTAGAGAAAGCTTGGGTTGGGTGGGGATCGAACCCACGACAGATCGGTTAAAAGCCGAGTGCTCTACCGCTGAGCTACCAACCCATAAAGACAAGCCTTTGCAATATTAGCGCATTGTCTCTAGAAATCCTAGAAATTGTTTTATGCAGTCAGAGGGCACGGGTCAATAACTATCCTTGCTACATAGATTTGGGTTACAATCCGCGTGAACGCAGGGGACAGATATGTTCACACTGAATTACTACAACATGATCACCGCCTCGGATCTAGTAGGCATCCCGCCGAGTGCATTAGCATCCTTGGTTCCCAAGGGCTTACTGATCCACGAACAACTGCTGGCCCGTCAACAGCGTGGGGATCTTTATTTTGTAGATATTCTCGATCAGACCCCCGCAGAACTCCAAGCCATTCAAGACCTTGCCCAAATGATCAAAGGGCGCTTTGAAAATTTTGTAGTCTTGGGTATCGGCGGGTCAGCCCTCGGCCCCATTGCGGTACATCAGGCCCTCAACGGCCCTTTCTACAATGAGCGGGTACTCCTGGGTAAAATTTCCGGTCCCCGGATGTTCTTTTTAGACAATGTAGACCCTGATACCCTGGCGGTTTTTGCCGAAACGGTGGATCTGAGTAAAACCTGCTTCAATATTATTTCTAAATCCGGCGGGACTACGGAAACCGCAGCCCAAATGCTGTGGATCATCAACCAACTCAAACAAATTAATCCTGATAGTTGGCAGGAGCAACTGGTCTTTACGACCGATCCCCACAAGGGTAGCCTCCGGGAACTGGTCAATAAATATAATTTCACCTCCTTGCCGATCCCGTTTCCTTTGGGGGGCAGATACTCTGTTTTGTGTGCGGTGGGACTACTTCCCGCAGCGGTTTCTGGAATTGATATCGAGCAGTTGCTGGCTGGGGCTAAGGCCATGCGCGAACGCTGTACCAATGCAGATCTAAGGATCAACCCAGCTTATTTGATGGGAACTTTGCACTATTTAGCCGATACCCGCTTGGGCTGCAATATTTGCATCACCATGCCCTACAGTGATCGTTTATTTGGCTTTGCCCAATGGTTCGGGCAACTCTGGGCCGAGAGTCTGGGTAAAAAATATAGCACTACAGGCGAAGAGATCCAGGTCGGCCAAACCCCCGGTGCGGCCCGTGGTGCAACGGATCAACATTCACAACTACAACTTTATGCGGAAGGCCCCCGCGATAAAATGCTGACTTTTTTGCGTCTCGCCCAACCTACCCCTGCCTTAACCATCACCCCGGATGGTCTGGGGGAAAAGAATTATAGTTTCCTGGTTGGGGCTGAGTTTGGACAACTGCTCAACGCTGAAGCCCAAGCCATTGAGTTTGCGCTGCGGCAGGTCGGCGGGGTTTCCTATACCCTGGAACTGGATCAACTCAACGCGGCTACTCTGGGCGGATTGCTCTGGATCTATGAGTTGGCAACGGTTTTTGCCGGGGGGCTGTATGAAGTCGATCCCTTGGATCAACCCGGCGTAGAACTGGGTAAAGTCTTGACCTTTGGGTTGATGGGCCGCGCTGGTTACGAAACCCAAAAAGCCGAGATCACAGCCTATGCTGCGGCCCGTGCCCAATCGCCCTATCTTGCTAGCCCATGAGCGAAGCTGCCCTAGGATTGATGTTTGATCTAGCCCAACGGGGTGAAATTGATCCTTGGGATGTGGATGTTGTGCAGCTCACAGACCGCTTTTTGGCCTCTTTAGGAGAATGGCGGACCCAAGATCTGGAGCATATGGGCCAAGGGATGTTTTATGCCTCAGTCTTGATCCATCTCAAGGCCCAGCATTTAGAGCAGCAGATGTTTCCCGTTGCTCCTCCCGAAGTTCTAGAGGAAGACCAGGCCACTGTGTGGCGTTCTCCACTGCCCCTAGAGCAGGCGATCCGTAGGCGTTTGGCTGCGCCCCAAGCGCTGCCGATCCGTCCTTTGACCCTCGAAGATCTAGTAGCGCATTTGCGGGCCGTCGAGGGTCTAGCCCCCAAACTGCCTGCGCCTACGCCCTTGCGCCGTCGCTCTGAAGTGCGTTCGTTGCAACAGGTCAAAGAATTGGCCCACCAAGAAAATCTCGAAGCCCTGATCCTCCACATCCGTAGTCAGCTCCAGATTTTATTTGCGCAGCAAGCCTCCGTAACGATGGAAGACCTCGCCCGGATCACCAACGATCCCTTAGGGAGTTTTTTGGCGTTGTTATTTCTGGCGGCCCGCTCACACGTGATCATTACCCAAGAAGAATTTTATGGCGATCTATGGATCCAGCCCGGTAGTCGTTGGATTTCATAGGCTAAAATGCTCGGATGATCGCACAACCCACGGTTCATTTATATCGCAGTGATACCGCCCAATGGGTCGGACAAATAGCTTTAGATCAGGGGTTCCCGACGACTTCCTATGTGGAATGGGAGGGTCAGACCTGGGCGGTCCTGGAGCGGCGACATCAATATTTTTTGCGGGGTGGAACCTATCAACTCAACCGTGTAGCCCTTTTTGTCCGCCCTATGGACCCGCCCAAAGACCGGGTGCAATTTCAAAATAACTGGGTAATCGGTGATCCGACCTGTCGTTACAATGCCCACTCTGAGCTTTTGCGTTGTGTCCCCAACCCAGAGGGTCCCTGTGAGGGTTGTCGATTTTTTGAGTTGGCTTAAATTTATAAACCATATTCATGATCTGATGGAGTGACAAGACTCCTAAAAGCTCTACCTCAAGGGGTGACACCGGAGTCAAGAAGCCTGCTGCATAAGCATTCTAGCTTCTAGCCCCTGTCGATGAAACTTCGCTTTGTGCCGATTGAGCAACAGCAATTGCTCTATTAACTCTTGGCGTTCTACCCCTGACCAATTCTGTCCATACAGCCCCATTTTAAAAATACTCGTGTGCCGTTCTTGACGATTAAGTTCTTGGCGACGGCTTACATATTTTTCTATTTTTAACTGCTGTAATCGTATCCCATGTAGGACCGTACTGGTATATGCAATACACAGTAACACCATCATCCGGTGTAAGCGCCGCTGACATACTTTGCACGCTTCTAAGTTATAGCCACCCGTTTTACAATCTTTAAACATAGATTCGATACCCCAGCGCTTTTTATAGGCGGCTACAGCTTCGTTAAATCCCAAACTTGTCAATAAATACCAGCCTTGCCAAGGGCGGTTCCTCCCACCATCCTCTTCCCAAGTACCTACGACATTGTGCTTGCCAAACCCCTTTTTTCTTGTAACCTGTACGTGTTCATAGAACAACTGTACCCCCGGAGCTAACCCTAGCTTTTGTAGTTGGATAAGCTGTTGTTCATGCTCAATACAGGTATTCTTTTTCAATCGTAAACAATAGCCCCAGCCCTGGCTGTGCAGCCATTGTGCCAAGCCAACCCCACAAAACTCCCGGTCCCCTAAGACGACCACTTCATAGGGCTGTAACAGCGGCTTGACCATGCGTAAAACCTGTTGTTGGTGTGCCAGCTTGCTGTTACCTAGAGTGGGTAGAAACTTGAAGTATAACGGCAGAGCATGTTTGTCAAACACAATGCTGACCATTAACAGATTGAGCAGTTGCCAATCGGTACGGTCTAGGACGATATAAACCCTTTGGCCCGGTGGATAGATTTGCGTGAGCCAACGATGAACTAACGGCAACCACAGATAGCCCAAGCTCAGGTGTGGCACGAGCAGGAACCGTTGTATTTTTTTGCGACGACTTTCTAAAGCAATGGGGTAGTCCAAGAAAGCAGCCAAAGCACCGACGGTGAGGGTGCGCTGCTGTTGCAGAAGACTCACCAACAGAGACAACAATAAAAAGTGGGATTCAGGAAGTAGCGACCGCAGCAAAGCTTGGTATAGTGAAGACAACATTTTTAAAGTGGTGGGCAGGTCGCAAGCCAGCCTACCTTTTTTTATGGAATATTTCTAGAAGTCCTTCCCACTCTCGTTTATTTCGGTGTCACCCCTTGAG
>JANNOF010000054.1:0-2157 GCA_031398925.1 Gloeobacteraceae cyanobacterium SOY_34_metabat_371
TATCGGATCGACGGCGGTTCGCGCCGGCGACGCCACGCGTCGAAGCCCGCGCCGGGGATCCGGGGCGGGTCGTGCGACGTCCTGTCAGCGGACAGCGCAGGTCGGGAGGGGTTGTAGAGATGGGACAATACCTGGAACAGCTGGTCGAATCATTGCGATTCACGGCCGAGAAAAAGGGTCTGTTTGTAGAATTCGTTATTGGTACCGGCACCACCCAAGAACAAGGCAGCATTATGAGCGGTAAGGTCGTCAAACCACTTTACTACGTTCGGGTAGATCCGGATAGAATACGCGAGGTCATCACAAATCTCTTTGACAACGCAGTCAAATACACCGCAGAAGGCAAGGTCTCAATTGGTCTTACGGGCAACGATCAGGTTGTACAGATTTATGTACGGGACACGGGCCCCGGCATCCCAGCCGACGATATCTCGCACCTGTTCCAAAAATTCTACCGTGTAGACAACTCGGCTACTCGCACCATCGGTGGTACTGGTCTCGGACTGTTTATCTGCCGAAAGATTGTAGAGCTATATAAGGGACGTGTATGGGTAGAGAGTCAACTCAACAAGGGCAGCACATTTTATATCAACCTACCACGGCTCACCACCCAAAAAGCCACTGAACTCCAGGCGGCCGAGGCAGCTACCCAACCCGCCCTAGAAAAAACAAGTTGAGCGGAGACTAGCGCCGTATCGAGGTCGTGTTACAATGTGTACCATAAGCATTTATTAGTTGATAACAGGGGAACAAAGTCGTATGGCCAAAATCATGCTCGTCGAAGACGACAACAATCTGCGTGAAATCTATGAAGCACGCCTGTTGGCTGAAGGCTATGAGATTGTGGCCGCGCAAGATGGCGAACAAGCGCTCGCGCTCGCAGTCAAAGAAAGGCCAGACCTCATCATAGCTGACGTCATGATGCCCAAGATCAGCGGATTTGATATGCTTGATATCTTACGGAGTACTCCCGAGACCAAGAATACGAAGGTTATTATGATGACCGCATTGTCGCAAGCAGAAGACAAAGCCCGTGCCGACAAGCTAGGAGCCGACCGATATCTCGTCAAGTCCCAAGTTACGCTCGAAGATGTAGCCAAGGTGGCCCGTGAAGTCTTGCAGGACGAAGACACCGTTCCAGCCGCCCAGGCCGTACCACCGACCCCACCAGCACCCACTACGACTCCTAGTACCATTCCTGTTGCCGCACCACCGGCAGAACCGAGCATTCCACCAGCGCCAACGCTACCTCCCGCGCCGCAGCCCACACCGCCGAATCCTCAACCCGTTGCACCACCTCCACCAGTGCCTTCTCCTCAAACACCGCCCCCAGCCACCACAACAGCTCAAGAAGAAGCCGCTCTCAAAAATAAAATTGATTCATTCGTCCAGCAACCAACTAGCAGCGCCCCACCCGCTCCCCGCACCATACTACCCAGAGATAATGTCCCTGTTAGAGGCCACTCGCCAGCCAGTGCCACAACAGCGCCCGACTCCACAAACGCAGCCGCTAGCAACGCGGCTCAAATGGTAAACGCGGCCAATGACCTACTTAAAAAGCCGACCGTCACGAGCACCGATGTTTCTGCTGCCAAATTAAGCTCCAATCAAATTGCCGGCAAAAAGACTATCAAGCCGATCAGCGATATCACACCAGCCAAACCCAACCTCAATGACCTCTTAGCTAAAGAAACACAAAATATTCCCGTCGCACCCCCACCCACTACCTCTGTCGTAGCCCCCGGCGGTGAAACAGTTACGCCACCGGCACCCGGGCAAAAACCCAGCGACAAACAGGCTGGTAACGTGATTCAAGCGGGCGGTTCAGACCCCAATTCTATCGCGCTCTAGCGTACAATGGCGGTATGAGACTCAATAAGTATCTCGCGCAAGCGACAGGTATGTCACGTCGGGCAGCGGATGCAGTGATTGTCGAGCAACGAGTCCGAATAGGTGACAAAATCGCCAGTTTAGGGCAGGAAGTAGAACCGCAAGACCATGTCACTCTTGACGACAAGAGACTTTCTATTCCGTCGCACCACCTCACAATTGCACTCAACAAACCCGTTGGTTACGTGTGCTCGCGAAACGGGCAGGGCAGCTCGACTATTTATGATCTTTTGCCTCCGCAATATCACCACCTCAAACCAATTGGTC
>JANNOF010000070.1:0-11669 GCA_031398925.1 Gloeobacteraceae cyanobacterium SOY_34_metabat_371
GTCCCAAGACTGTCAAGACGCTCGGCGGTCTGTCTACCCGTTGCCAACAGGGGGTCCTGATTGCCCTTATCCAACAGCTCCAGGATCAAGGCCCCCAGCCCAGCATTGACCCAAGGGAGCCAGGGATCGCTATGGCGGACCAGTACACCTAACGTGACAATTCCAGCCCCAGATTTAGGGATCACCATGATCCGCAAACCATTGGGTAAGATTTTCTCGGTGCTAACGGGCAGTGGAAAAACCCGGTTCGGGCCAGGTAAGGGCGCACCAGTTTGGGCTTGCACTGCGTGGGCTGTAAACCAACTGGCTAAACTCCCCGCAAACAGTCGCCGATTCATGATTCCCCCGGCAAAAGAACAACGCTGATCTGACGGTTAGGAACTAGGTATTCTTGGACTACTTGCTGTACTTGCTGGGCGGTAATCCCTTCGATCCGCGCCGGAAGCTGGTCGATGCGCCGGGGGTCTTGAAACCAGAGTTCCGCTTCGCCTAGGGCCAAGGATTGATCCAAAGGGGTTTGACGACCACTTAAAAATTCAGTTAAATACTTGGTTTTGGCACGGGTTAATTCTCCTGACCCTGGGCCATCTTGACCCAATTTTGCCAAGATCGTTTCAATGGCACTCTGGAGCACAACTGGATCGGCACCCACGGCTACCGCATCGATCAGCATCAACCCTGGACCCTCTAACAGTAAGGGCGCACTATTGACCTCCAGCGCAAGCTGTCGCTCGGTAACTAATTCTTGCTCCAGCCGCGACCCGGCGCCCTCGGTGAGCAAATAGGGCAATAAGTTAAATACATCACTTTGGGCAGTGGTTTGATCCGGTATTGGGTACGCCAGGGTGATCTTGGCTTGATTCACTAAAGGCGAACGGATCACGCGGTTACGGGGGGCCAAGACCGGGGGTTCACCGATCAATTGTCGGGGTGGAACGGGGCCAAGGGGGATTACTTCAAAATATTTACGGATCCAGGTCAAAGCCGTTTGGGGGTCTAGGTCTCCGGCGATGGAGAGCACGGCATTATTGGGTTGATAAAAAGTCCGGTGAAAACTAAGCACTTCGGTCAGCGTCGCCTGGTCTAGGTCTTGGATCGACCCTAAAATTCCGTTTTTGTAGGGATGTTGCGTGTAGGCCAAATCGAGAACACTCAAAAAACCCAGATCATCGGGGTCATTATCAATGCTTTCACGGCGCTCGGCTTTGACGACTTCACGCTCAGAGAGAAAGTTTTTTTCATTGACACTCAAGGCCTTAAGACGCTCGGCTTCAGCCCACAGGATCCGTTCTAAGTGATTGCTAGGGACTGTTTCTTCGTAGACCGTGACATCAAAAGAAGTAAAGGCGTTATTACTACCCCCCACATCTTCGGTCAAACGATCTAGCCCCTCATCGGCCAAATTACCCGCTTGTTTGAACATCAAATGCTCAAATAAATGGGCAAAGCCACTCCGCCCCGTAGGATCATCCTTACTGCCTACCCGGTACCAAACGCTAACCCCTACCACAGGGACATTTTTATTGGGGGCGAGTACTACCCGCAAACCATTACTTAACTCGGTACGAATATAAAGGTCTTCTGCCATAGCTCCAGGAGCCAAAAGAAATGCCGTCAAGATCCCTGCCCATTTAGTTACGGTAAAACACTTCCAAACTGGCTTTATCGCCGATAAAGCGCCAATGCCACGGCTCATAATTCACCTGTTGATCATTACCCCGGTCAAACGACAACTCAAAGTTGAACTGCTTGGCATTGCGCTGCAACCATTTGAAGGCTGCGGTCCGTTCAAAACTGGTCTCTAAGTTCGTCCTTGGGGCTTTGCCATCCCCTAGATCCAAGGCATAGCCCGTATGGTGCTCACTATAACCAGGGGGCGCACTGATCTTACGGGCCTCTGTGACGCCGCCCCGACGGACTACATTGCGGTTAAAGAGCTGCTCTTGGTATTTAACGGTACGAAAACCGGAGATCGGCACAATCAAGACCCCATCCCGCCGGGCCGCTTGGACCATTTCCCGAAAATACGTTGCGGCATTGCGGTGTATATAAATCGTCTTACCCGGATTCTGGGCAATGATTTCCAGATCTTCTGGTTGGGCTTCGGAAAATTGTTGATGGGCCAATAATCCCTGACCCTCACTGGGCGGCAGATTGGGCATAGGGTCTGGCGTCGCCTGGGTCGCCATGGGCGTAGGGGCAGGCTTAAAAAACACCAAGCTTGCTCCACCCACAGCCAAAGCGGTTATACCCAAAATAACCAGTAACCTGCCCCATTTCACAGGGCGGGGTAAGGGCTTGGGTACGCTGTAGGCTCTACGGGCGGTGGGAATCTCTGGAAAATCGCGCATGGAGGTTGTTCCCTAGGGTGCCAACGGGATCACAGGAGGTTTTCCAGACTGCGGCGGATCCGGTCTAGTTCGCTCAATTCTTCTTTTTTCTCTGGGGACCAATCTAATTTTTTAGCATTTTGTTCCGGGGGAATCGCCAGCATTCCTTTGGTAACCCGACTTAGGCTTAGATTTGCTCCTTTGCAAAACTCCTCTAACTCTTGCTCGTCAATGCCTTCAATGCTGGGTGAGAAAAAATCCTGCGCTTCTAACAGGAGCGCATAGCGGGCGGCATCATCTTCATCTTCAAAAGCTAAAACAGTGTTGTTGCCTTTCACACTCACTGTATAAATGCCTTCGTTATCCGATCCGGCATTAAATAACAAGATCAACAAGCGCATGGAGCTTTGGGAATGCTGACCCTATTATACGCATCTCGACTCTAGCGCTAGAGGGCTTTAGCTTTTTTAGCGGCATAGATATGGGAAACCAAGGCCACAACCGCCAAAACTGGGATCACCAGCGTGTGCAACCAATGAATCCGCGCCACAGTAGCGCCACTAAAAGTACTGCCATTGAGCAAAAATGTGCGGATGACTTCACCCAAAATCGGGACTTCAGCAAAAAGCTGGGCTTCGATTTGCAAGCGCCAAAAGGCAGTTTGATCCATCGGCAAATAGTAGCCCGTGACGTTACCCGCCAAGAGGGTTAGCCCTATCCCTAGACCTGACCACCAGAGCCAACGGTCTTTGGCTTCATAGAGTCCAACCCAGTAAGCTACGGCGGTAAAGGTCATACTCGCAATCAAGGTCAGTGAACTCGCCCACCAGTGTATGCCCCGCACCAACCAACCAAAACTTACCTCTTCTGTGATCTCTTGGGTAGCTAAATAGGCTTCGCCCGAAGGAACATAGTTAGCCGCCAGTAAAAAACCTGTTAGCAAAGCCAGGACTAAAAAAGTAGCTGACATGGTGGACAAAACCATCAGCCAAGTGCGGAACGAATCTTTTGATGAGGTGATCATGGCAGAACATGAGTAACGCTATACATAATTTAACAGTTCCCCTCGGTTCCGTTACATTACGTAAAGTTTGTTCTGCCCCAATATAGACTATGGCGTGGGTACAGGGGCTTCAGTGGGCGCTTCATCCATGACAGCAGCCTCAGCATCAGATTCAGGGGGCGCTTCAACCGCTGGGGTTTCAACAGGGGCAGCAGCGGCTTTAGCCTTGAGTTGGGGCGGGGTATCAAATTGCTTCGCTTCATTGATCGAAGGCTGGGGGACAGCACAGGCAGCGAGGAGGATCAATGCGAGGGCTAGTCCACCAACGCGTACAATAGCAGGGTGCATGGGCTACTCCATGAATAACAGGGACCGCTAGATTGTATGGCTTTTTCTGAGCTAAAGTCATCCCTCAATCTCCCCACGCAGATTACTTTGTTACGTCTTGTAGCAGTGCCGGGATTATTTATTCTGCTTGCTGATCCCACGATGCTCCATCGCTATTGGGCGGCGGGTTTATTTATTTTGGCGAGCGCAACAGATTGGCTGGATGGTTATCTGGCCCGTCGGCTTAACCAAGTCACGGATCTGGGTAAATTTCTAGATCCCCTAGTCGATAAATTACTGGTATTGGCCCCCTTAATGATTTTGGTTGAGCTTAAAGAAGTCCCCGCTTGGGGCGTATTTGTGATCTTATTCCGGGAACTAGTAATCAGCGGTTGGCGGGTCAATCAAAGGGTGATCCAAGGGGCCAACTGGACTGGAAAATTAAAAACAGTCCTTCAGATCCTGGCGGTTGTGGCGTTACTTTTAGCCCTACCGGGGGCCCTGATCCTCTTTTGGCTGGCCGTTGCCTTGACCCTTTGGTCCGGTTGGTTGTATTTACGCCCCGCTCGATAAATATTAATTCTCCTTAAGCTTGGGTTTGCTATGGCGATGTGTGGCTCAATAATAATTGAGCATTAATAAAGTTCCTATGATCAATCGTCGGCTGATCGTGCTTTTGGGGCTATGGAAAGGGATGGGGGGACTTCCCGTTCTAGCCCAACCCGTGGATTTAGTACGGTTGCGTGATCAAGTCACCGCCACGGAGGTGGCGTTTGCCCAGACGATGGTAAACCGGGATCAAGTAGCCTTCGCTAACTTTATTGCTGAAGATGCCGTATTTCTCAACGGGGGGAAACCACTCCGGGGGAAAGCAGCGATTATTAGTTATTGGAAGCAATTTTTCTCTGCACCCAAAACACCCTTCGCTTGGAAGCCAGATCTTGTTGAAGTTTTAGCTTCAGGGACGCTTGCTCAGTCTATTGGGCCAGTGTCTGGTCCAGATGGTGTAGTCTTTGGACGGTTTTATTCCACTTGGCGACTGGAATCTTCGGGGATTTGGCGTGTGGTATTTGATGATGGCTATGATCTCTGCAAATCCGCACCTCAAGAGTCAAGCCAAGGGAATGCACTTTAGATGCAGGCTTTGGCAACGTGTTTTAATAGAACTATGCACATTTTGGTCAGTAATGACGATGGGGTCTATGCCCCAGGCATCCGGGCTTTGGCCCATGCCCTTTATCAAGCAGGCCATCAAGTCACCGTTGTCTGCCCCAATCAAGAGCGTTCCGCTTCGAGCAGTTCCCTTACCCTCCATAGTCCTTTGCGCGTCGAGCAACTCACCGGGCTTTTTGATCCGGGAATTGTGGTTTGGGCCGTGGATGGCACCCCCGCCGACAGTGTGAAATTGGGCCTTAACGCCCTGCTTAGCGCCCCTCCTGACTATGTCATTTGTGGGATCAACTGGGGGCCCAATTTAGGTACGGATGTCTTTTACTCCGGCACGGTTTCGGCGGCCATGGAGGGTTATTTAGAGGGCTTGCCCAGTGTAGCGGTGTCGCTCATGACAGAAAATGAGTTTCCCGATTTTGCCCCAGCGGGCGCTTTCATGGTTAGTCTGCTGGCCCAGTTACCCCACTGTCCTTTAGGGACCCCCTACTTGCTCAATGTCAACCTGCCACCCCAGGCTACGTTAACTTTGGAGCAGATCCGGTTTACCCATTTAGGCACCCGTCGCTACCGCGATATGTTTCAAAAGCGCTTAGACCCGCGTGGCCGCGTTTATTATTGGCTGGCAGGAACAGTCTTAGAGGAAACGGATCCCTCTGGACTGACGGATATGCAGGTGATCCAAAAGGGCCTGATCCCCATTACCCCCCTCAACTGTGATCTCTGCGATCCCGATCATTTACAGCAGATTTCAAATCATTCTTGGCCGACATCTTAAGTTTTTTAACCACAAGGTTAAGAAGATCGAATTTTTTCTGGGGATCGCAAAGGGCCTGTTTAAACTCTAAAAGAGCCGCATAGCCCAGCTTGGGATGGAGCTTTGATGGAATTTTTATATCAATTGGCCTGGATGATCCCTTTATATCCCCTTTTGGCTGCCACAATAATTGGCTTGGGGCTGGTCATGTTCCGAGAACAAGTAGCCAAAATGCGGACTCCAGCCGCCCTGCTGAGCATTGGTTTGATTGGAGTTGCCTTTCTCCATTCGGCGGCGGTGGCCTACGGTGCCATGGGCGCAGGGCTAAAACCCTATACCCAGACCTGGGAATGGATTGCTGCGGGCACTTTTACGCTCCAAATGGGCTATACCGTCGATAATTTGGCGGCCCTAATGCTCGTAGTCGTTACCAGTGTGGCCCTATTGGTGATGATCTATTCCCACGGTTATATGGATCATGATCCAAGCTATGTGCGCTTTTTTACTTATTTAAGTTTATTCTCCGCTTCTATGCTGGGTTTAGTCGTCTCTCCCAACCTGATCCAGGTCTATATTTTCTGGGAATTGGTAGGGATGTGTTCTTATTTGTTAATCGGTTTTTGGTTTTATAAAAGCTCTGCCGCCGCCGCCTGCCAAAAAGCCTTTGTGACCAACCGGGTCGGTGACTTTGGGTTGCTCATTGGCGTCTTGGGGCTATTTGTGGTTACCCAGTCCTTTGAATTTAATGTGATCGCCGAACGGTTAACCGCAGCCCTCCAAGAAGGGACGATCCTCGGCGGGTCTTTGACGGTGACGTTGTTGTGCATTTTGGTCTTTATGGGACCGATGGCCAAATCCGCCCAGTTTCCGCTACATGTCTGGCTTCCTGATGCTATGGAAGGCCCGACGCCCATTTCGGCCTTGATCCATGCGGCAACGATGGTTGCTGCCGGGGTCTTTTTGACGGCCCGGATGTTCCCGGTCTTTAGCGGTAGCCCCGATACCATGACTTTTATCGCCTGGGTCGGTGGGATCACAGCGGTGGCGGGGGCCACGATTGCCCTAACGCAGATGGACATTAAAAAGGGCCTCGCCTACTCCACCATGTCCCAGTTGGGCTACATGATCCTGGCACTGGGCTTGGGGGCCTATGGGGCTGGGTTATTTCACCTGACGACCCATGCCTTTTTTAAAGCCATGCTCTTTTTGGGATCAGGCTCCGTAATCCACTCCATGGAAGGGGCCGTGCCCCACCAGTACGCCCAGGATATGCGGGCGATGGGCGGCTTACGAAAATTTATGCCCATTACCGCCACAACTTTTTTAATCGGCTGTCTAGCCATTGCCGGGATCCCGCCGTTAAGTGGCTTTTGGTCCAAAGACGAGATCCTGGGGGCCGCTTACGCCGCTGGGATCGAAGGCAATACGGGGGCCTTAGTGCTCTATGGTATGGCAGCCGTGACGGCATTCATGACCGCTTTTTATATGTTCCGTATGTATTTCATGACTTTTGAGGGCCAATTCCGGGGTTCAGACCAACAGGTACTGGACAAGATCGATAAGTCCAACGGTCAAGGAATGCCGATTTTCGCTTATGGGCCGGGGGCGATGCATAAGGATGAGCCTGTCCATGGGGATCATCATGAGGAAGCCCATGCCTTTCATGACCCCCATGAATCCGCTTGGCCCATGACCTTGCCCTTGGTCGTCTTGGCCGTGCCTTCGATCTTGGCGGGGTTTGCGGGTTTACCCTGGGCCAATTTCTTTGAATCCGTGATCCATCCCCCCGAAGAAATGGGTCATCATGCCGAGCATGTCTTTAAGTTGGGTAAATTTCTTTTTGTCGCTGGGTCTTCTACTGCCCTCTCTATGATCGGGATCGGCTTAGCCTATTACTTTTATTTGCTCAAGCCCGATCTACCGGGTAAATTAGCCCAGCAATTCAAGCCCCTTTATCAGTTCTCTTTGCGCAAGTGGTACATGGATGATCTCTATGAGATCCTTTTTGTCCAAGGCTCGCGCTCGGTGGCGAAGGGAACCTTGACCGTGGATCAAAAAGGGGTCGATGGGGTGGTCAATGCTTCGGGCTTCGTCACCTTGCTGGCTGGTGAAACCCTCAAGTACTTTGAGTCGGGCCGTGCCCAGTTTTATGCCCTGATCATCTTTGGTTCCTTAGTCCTCATGATCGGCCTGATCGGTCTGCTGTAGGGAGTGCGTCCTCATGTTTCCTTGGTTAACCGTAATTGTTCTTTTGCCCCTAGCAGCCAGTTTGGTCGTTCCTTTTCTCTCTGAGAAAAATGGGGGCGCGCAGATCAAATGGTTTTCTTTAGTAGTCGCTTTAGTAGATTTTCTACTCATGGTCGCGGCCTTTACCCTGTATTACGACCCTGCCCAACCAGGGATGCAACTGGTAGAGCGCTATACCTGGATCCCGCAAATTGGTTTGGAATGGTCCGTGGGGGTGGATGGTCTGTCCATGCCTTTGGTCTTACTCACAGGCTTTATTACGACCCTGGCCGTCGTGGCCTCTTGGCCGGTAACGCTGCGGCCTAGATTTTTCTTCTTTTTAATGCTGGCCATGTTGGGTGGTATGGGCGGGGTCTTTATGGTCCAAGACATGATTCTCTTTTTCCTCTTTTGGGAATTAGAGTTGATCCCGGTCTACCTCCTGTTGGCGATCTGGGGCGGCTACGGTCGTCTGTATGCGGCAACTAAATTTATTCTCTATACCGCTTTGAGTTCTTTGTTTATTTTGGTGGTTGCCTTTGCGCTGTATTTTGAAGCTGGCACCCTGAATATGGTGGAACTCTCCCAGCATAAGTACCCTGTTGTGTTCCAGATCCTGTGCTTTTTGGGCTTATTTTTTGCCTATGCGGTGAAATTACCCGTGATCCCCTTTCATACGTGGTTGCCCGATGCCCACGGAGAGGCCACAGCCCCCGTCCACATGCTCCTAGCGGGGATCTTGCTCAAGATGGGGGGATATGCCCTCTTGCGCATGAATGTGGGCTTCTTCCCGGATGCAATGGCCTTGGCTGCGCCCTTCTTTGTGGGTCTAGGGGTACTCAATATCGTCTATGCCGCCCTGACTTCCTTTGCTCAAGGCAATTTAAAGCGCAAGATCGCCTATTCTTCAATCTCCCACATGGGTTTTGTGCTGATTGGCATTGGCTCCATGAATGAGATCGGTATGTCTGGGGCCATGTTACAGATGATCTCCCATGGTTTGATCGGCGCCTCGTTATTTTTCTTGGTCGGGGCTACCTATGACCGGACCCATACGTTAGTGCTCAAAAACATGGGCGGACTGGCACAACCCATGCCCCGGATCTTTGCCATGTTCACGGGCTGTTCCTTTGCGAGCTTGGCGCTACCGGGTATGAGTGGCTTTGTCGCCGAGCTGATGGTCTTTGTGGGAATTGCCACCACAGATGCCTTTCCCTTTGAATTCAAGGCACTGGTGGTCTTTTTAGCGGCCATCGGCGTGATCCTAACTCCGATCTATTTACTCTCAATGCTGCGCGAGATCTTTTATGGTCCCGTTAATCATGAGCATCTCCATGAGGAGGACCTAGTGGATGCCGAACCCCGTGAGGTCTTTGTAATTGCCTGTCTTTTAGTGCCTGTCTTTGGGATCGGTATTTCCCCTAAGCTCACGACAGACATCTACTCCGCCTCTACCGATGCCTTGGTTGTGAATATTCGCAATAACGTAGACCAGCCTGTAGCGGAGATCCCAGCACTGATCCGGGGGCTATATAATCCTGAGTTTATGCAGCCTAGAGCGCGTGTAGCTTCGTCTACGCTCAGTCAGCAAGACCCCGATAGCCCTCCAACAAAATAGCCCCCTAAACGTCAGGGAGCTTGTAGCCTCTGTCAACCGCTTACATCAGCAAAGACTCAACCCGGAGGCCAGCTCATAAACCGACCACCCAAAAGATGCACGTGGAGATGATAAACCGTTTGCCCGCCATCATCGCCATTATTGATCACAAGACGATAGCCATTGGTGAGTCCTTCTTGACGGGCAATTTGAGTGGCAGCCCAGAGGACATGACCTAAAAGTGCTTCATCCTCAGGGGTCATCAGTTCAACTTGAGGGATCGGCTTTTTGGGGATGACCAACACATGAACTGGGGCCTGGGGCCGGATGTCACGAAAGGCTAAAACCCGGTCATCTTCGTAGAGAATATCCGCCGGGATCTCACGGGCGATGATTTTCTCAAATAAAGTGACCATTAGTTGTCTGTCTCATCAAAGAGCGCATCTTCAAAGAGTGGCATCAAGGTTTTGGTTTCTTCGGGGCTGAGCATCATGGGCGGATCGCTGGCGAGGTCCACAAAGAAAAACAAGGGGTCTACCGGGCTGAAGACGGCATAGCGACGCTCTTCAACAAAAAATTCCCGTACCAACTGATAATCTTCTTCTTCTTCCTCATCTTCTTCGCAGATCGTGTAGATCTCATCGTCTTCGGATTCAGGAACTTCCCCCGTCACGATCAAGACGTAGGCGGAGTCTAGCAATTTTAAATCTTGTTCGGCTAAAACAGCCCGTGCCGTCGGTAGAACTTTGGCAATTTCTTCATCGTCGAGGTCTTCGAGGGTCGGGTCCTCCGCATCTTCCTCCTCTACCCAGACCATAAGGCGTACGGGCGTCCCCTGGGGCAAGACCAAGCCATAGGACTTATCAACTAACGGGATTTCCTGAATCAGTTCGCAGGTCAGGGTGCGGCCCATTTCGTCTTTCAGGGTTAAAAGTTCAGCCATGATGATGTTCCTGTTGAAGCCAACTTTTCCGATTGAGCCATTGTTGCAGAATAAGTACCGCTGCTTCTTGATCCACCAACGCGCGTCGTTTCGTTGCCGAAAGATTGAGGGCGATCAAAAAGCGCTGGGCCTGTACGGTGGTCAGCCGCTCGTCTTCGTAGTGAATGGGTAATCCCGTATGGGCTGAGATCTGATCAGCCAAACGTTGGACCCGTTCTGCTTGGGGACCAAGGGTGCCGTTCATATTGCGGGGAAGACCCACGACAATCGATTCGGCGGATCGTTGCTGTGCCAGTATCCGAAGTTGGGCTAAGTCAGAACGCAACCCAGTACGATGGAGGGTAGTCAAACCTACGGCAATCAAACCAGTTTGGTCGCAGCCAGCTACCCCGATCCGTTTAGAACCTATATCCAGGCCTAAGACCGAAACCATGATCCGCTTTATTAAGGCTTGACTTATCATACGGCTTCCCAGGATCAAGCGTTTAAGTTTCTGGGGGAGTCATAAAATTAAAGTCGGGCCGCTTCAGGACGCATGGAACGACCTAGACCATCCCCCCCTGTAGTACTTTCCATATCATCTCCGCCATAGCGCCGCTTGGCGTTGCGCCCAGAGCTGGTTTTGGTACGAAATTTGCGGGCATAGGCTTGGTTGCGCAGAGCCTTTTCTTTTTTGAAATTGCGGCGTTTCGCCATGAGAACCTCGGTGCAGTAAAAGTTAGGCCATGACAAGGCATGACCCCTTAACGATTGTGGAAGCTTAACACCGATCCCGTCAACCCCTATGTTTGATCTGAATTTTTTTCTTGGATCAGTTGTTCGATCTCTGAGCGCCGGTCTTGAAAAACCTCTACTACTGCCTCGAGCACTTCGCCTAGATCGGAGCCAACTTTTTGAACATCGTCTGGGGTCAGCGACTTGACTTCGTACAGACAAACCTGTAACTCAATGACGATCCGGGAATAATCATTGGCCTCACCCGCTTTTTGTACGGCTTGTTCGTTTAGGGATAGCCCTTCTTGGGTGAGCTGCTCTTGGATTTGTTGAATGTGTTCTAGCCGGTCTAGCCGTTCGTCGGTCCAATTGGGGTTGATCCCATCGGTACTTTCGCGGTCAGCAGCCTCCATGATCTGATCTAATTCTTCGGCTAGGGTGCGGATCTGGGTGTAGCAGTTTTCACCATTGACCGCCAGTTCTTTACTTTGCTGAGAAAGTTGACTGGCTTTAGTGGCACATTCTTGTTTGAGACTTTCAAGCTGTTGCCCACAGGTTTTGAGCACGTCGGTGGAGACTGGGGCGGCAGTAGGCCCACGCTGCGT
>JANNOF010000100.1:0-16966 GCA_031398925.1 Gloeobacteraceae cyanobacterium SOY_34_metabat_371
GTTTACACCGCTGAACAGATTGAGACCTGGTTGAGTACCCATACTGAGACCTATTACCAGTCGGTTTTGATCGTAGGTCGTGAGCATTTTTATGTGGCTACGCACCAAGATCACGTGGTGGGATTTGCGGCAATTCAAGGGGATTATCTGGGGAGAATGTACGTTGATCCGCGTTATGCCCGTCAAGGTATTGGTTCCCAATTGCTCCAGAAAGTTGAACAGCTTTGCATTAGCCAAAAATTCCGCTTACTCCGCTGTGCTGCGGCTTTAAATGCTGTTCCCTTTTATCTCCATCAAGGTTTTCGGATCCTGGGTCAAGGTCAACTGGAACGTGCGGGGATTATTATTCCCCATATAGAAATGGAAAAGAGCCTTTGATATCAAGTTCGGGTAGTTAGCTAGTTTCATCCCATGCCCTCTTGCACAAATGTCTGCCTATTTCTTAATACAGCTCAAGCGTAACAGCCCTTGGGAGGTGGAAAGGTTTTCCCCTCCCAAACCCGCCCCCCTCCGCGTCAGGGAGCTTGCAGCCCCCGACACCCCCTACAACGCAAAGCGCTTTAGCGACCGCTTGCCAGGTTTGATCCTGCGGCAGGGGTTGATCCTAAAGGGGCGGCAAGCAGTCGGAGGGATCTAGCAGTGGGCTTGAGGGTCTAGGAATATTCATCCAAGAAGTCTAATGATCTTGCTGGAGACTAACTTGGCGCACCGCTTAATCTCATCTAGAGTACGCAAAAAGCAACTTGAGTCACAACTTTAATCCTCTGGATCTTCCTTAGAGGGTTTGGGAAGAAAGCGTTGAGAAAGCTTTTCGCCCAAGAACACTCCAGCATTGGCCAGTATGGTTGTGATCACGATCCCTGCTCCACCAGCATTCCCGGTTGCAATTAGAAAGAAGCCTGCGCCAAATCCCAAAATATTCAAGCTATATGCCATCCACTGACCTCTTTGGCTGAGGTTGATTTCCTCAAGGGCGATCCTCTCTTGGATTTTAGAATCCCTTTGGTCTAGACTGTGCCTATGCTCTTGTTCCTTTTCTGCCATTTGAAAAAGCTTTGCCGCAGACCCTGGAACAATTTTTTCATATAGCGCCATCTGATCTGCATCAGGCAACGGTCCACTGCGTTGGTAGTAAGTCGCTTGATAGTCTATTTCAGCTTGTTCTTGGCGATCAAGTTCTACTTTAGATCTAACAATATCCTTAGAATCTTCCGGTTCTTCCGTCATTAGTCTTGCTCAAAAGATAGCGCCCTCTTGGAGCGCTAAGTTGATTATTTACGGTAGGCTTTAACCAAATCCATGCCAATGCGTTCCCAATCCCCGCGAAGCGCTGCCCCGTCGGATCGCCTTGGCAATTTTTTGGTACGAATTAGGTCCCCTGGGTAGTAACGAATCTTTGCCACAGTTGCCGCGCCTTGGAGCATCAGGGTAAAAGCCCGCCTCCGCCTAGAAGCGCCTAAGATCTGCTCTTTCTTTTCCATGATCCTCTTTGCTCACAAAACAAAATTGCTTGCTTATCTAACTTACAACAATTTGATCACCTATAGGTATAGCTTTTGCACGGCTATACGTGGAGATCAACCAGACCTAATGCAAGATCGCTTCTAGAAGATCTCAACTGTAATTATCAAGATCTTTGATCTAATCAAGTACGGCAATATAGGGCAATTCGCGGTACCGTTCGGCATGATCTAGCCCATAGCCCACGATAAAAGGATCGCCCGTGAGGGTCATCCCGATGTAATCAAGGGGCACTTCGATGGTGCGGCGCATAGGTTTATCTAAAAGCGTACAAAACTTAACCGAGCGACTAATAGTGCCCAAATGATCGATCAAAGCACGGGCCGTTTGACCAGTGTCTACAATATCTTCCACGATCAAAATATCCCGGTCTTCGAGTGCTATCCCGCCCCACGCGACACTGAGTTCCCCTGGACTAGTGCCTTGGCGGTAACTACTGGCCCGGATCAGCTCAACTTCGCAGGGAATTGTCAATTGCCGTAAGAGATCTGCTCCAAAAATCAAAGCGCCCTTGAGAATGATCAATACCAAAAGGGGTTCGTGTTGCGCTGCGTAGTCTTGGTTAATCTGCTTACCGAGCTGCTGAACTACTGCGGCGATCTGGGCGGTGGAATAGAGGGTCTGCATGAGGTCTGGGGAAACACCGAACCTAGTATATGATCCCAGTAGTGCTGGCTTAAAAAATGACGGAAGTAATGTACACGCGCAAAGGTTTTGGACTTCAAGACGAAGTCAAGCCCCAACTGCAAACCGCCTATGAATCCGAATTGATCACCCTCATTCGTCAACAGGGCTATACCTACACCCGTCATGGGGTCACGATCCGCCTCGCCGAAGCCTTTGGTTTTTGCTGGGGCGTAGACCGAGCCGTATCCATGGCCTACGAAACCCGCAAGCACTTTCCCGAGCGGCAGATCTGGATCACCAATGAGATCATTCACAATCCTCAAGTCAATCAGCACCTGAGAGAAATGCAGATCGCCTTTTTAGAAAATACGGCCCAAGGACGCGACCTCAGCCCGATCCAGCCCGGTGATGTGGTGATCTTGCCTGCTTTTGGGGCCAGTGTGGCGGAAATGGACCTCCTCAAGGCCAAAAATTGTTCCATTGTAGACACCACCTGTCCGTGGGTTTCCAGAGTTTGGAATCGGGTGGCTAAGTATGAAAAACAGCACTTTACGGCGATCATTCATGGCAAATATAACCATGAAGAAACGGTCGCCACCGCTAGCCGCGCTAAATGTTACCTGATCGTCCTCAATATGGAAGAAGCCCATTGGGTGGCTAATTATATTTTGCAAGGCGGGTCACGAACTGAATTTTTTCAGCGCTTTGGTCAATCCTGTTCGGCCAATTTTGATCCAGAGGTTCATCTAGAACGCATCGGTGTTGCCAATCAAACCACCATGCTCAAGGGGGAAACCGAGCGAATTGGCAAACTTTTTGAACAGACCATGTTGCAAAAATATGGCCCGGATCAATTGGATCAACATTTTTCTAGCCCCGGCGATACGATCTGTGATGCCACCCAAGAACGTCAAGATGCCATGCTCCAGATGGTTACAGAGCCTCTAGACCGCATGATCGTCATCGGCGGGTTTAATTCCTCAAACACCACCCATCTCCAAGAGATCGCCATTGAAAAAGGCTTGATTTCCTATCACATTGATGGTCCTGACTGCCTAGATCCTGAGCATAATCGCTTACACCATAAGCCCTTGGGCCAAAAGCAAACCCAAGTTCAAGAGCAATGGTTACCCGCCGCGCCCACGGTGATTGGCGTAACGGCGGGAGCCTCCACACCCGACCGGGTCGTAGACCAAGTTATGGAACGGATCTTTGCCACAGCGGGAGCACGAGAAGCCTAATTTCCACTTCAGCGAATTTACCCATTGGGTCAAAAGGGACATTTTTGAAGATCAGTGGGTCCACGCCTGATAAAAGTTCAGAAGTGGCGCAGAATTGAAGTATCCCCGATCCATAGCCACCAGGGATTTCAGCGTGTGCGTCAGATCACTAGCCTGGATGTTCCTAGGGGCTATGGTATAAAAAAATACGTTTATTGGAGCTAAATTCCCATGTTCCCCCAAGGCTCTTCTTTTGATGCTTCGGATTATCAAGCCGCCCTCCGTAAAGCCAAGAATCTTTTTATCCTGGCCCACCGTGAGTTAAGGACTTCCCAAAAAACCTTAGCCGTAGTCAAAAACCTTAACCACGCCCTTGATCCCTTGCGTGCGGATCTAGGGCGTTAGTTCCAGGAACTTGATTCAACCGGGTCTTGCAGTTCAACCATGGTTTCTTGACTGCTGATCTCACTCAGCATTGATCTGAGGTCCATCAAGGAGCGATTGGCGGTACGTGCATAGTCGGCAAGTTGGTTGGCGACCTTGGCCCCACCGTTGGCTGCATCCACTTCGCGATCGGTGCCTTCACGGATCTGTTGGGCTAGCCCTTGGATTTGACGGGCCGCTTTGGTAGTTTCTCCCGCTAGACGTCGGACTTCTTGGGAAAGGACTTTAAGGGCTTGGGAACCACTCCCGGCCCGTTCTGCTTCCACAGAAGTATTAAAGGCCAAGAGGTTGATCCGGTCGGCAATGTCCCGGATAGTCTCGCTGATCGCCAAGATCTGTTGGGAATCGCCCTTGAGATCGGTACTGATGCGCACAATGGATTGGACTTGGTCGCGGATCTGCTCTACCCCACCAAACGTAGCGATAAAAGCTTGATCCCCCTGGTTTGCAAAAAGCTGGGCGATATTAAATAGCCTGGCCTGTAAGGCTTCAGAAAGCCGGGACCGGGATTCTAATTCGGTGCGTTGCCGCTCTAGTACGCGCGTATACGACTCAATTTGGGCCTGTTGGTCTTCTAGCCGTCGTAAATACCGTTGGGTTTCCGTCTGTTGGCGGTCTAAAAGCTGGGTAGTCAGTTCAAATACCCTGGCGTGGGCCGCTAAAAGATCTCGGACATCAAGGATCTGGGGAGCCTGATTGTCTTCTGCAACCACAATCGGTTCATAGGCTGTTTTTTCACCCCGACTTAGGGCCGCCTGAAGTCCATCGGCAATGCGAAAACTGGGGGGCAAAACTAAAAGTTGATTGTCTGAGCTCCACAGTTCAGGTAATTCAGAAATGGAGCGTTTCAAAAAAACATCTAGGGCATAGGGACGGCTCAGACGTTCCAATAGCTGCCGACGTGAAACCAAGGATTTGATCCCTTCAAAATCACGCACAATAAACCCTGGGATCTGGGGATTAGTGTTGAGAAAGTCATAAACTTCCTTACAGCTTACAGACAGAAATACCGTGTAATCATGGAGCGGTAATTCACCAATAACCGAGTCAATGCGTAGGTCTTTGCTCAGGGTCTGAGACACGGGGAACCTCTTTCACCTCACGTCACACTAAACTTGACAGGTTAAGAAAAGATTAATGAATTTATGTAAATGATGAGGATTGTATCAAGTTTGACGGGAACCCCACATGAGTACAATAGGTAAACCTCATAATTTACGGACATGGACGCGAAGTACAACAGCAGGGCAATTGAGGCGAAATGGCAGGATCAGTGGCAGCAGACGGGACTACATCGGACGTTGGCCCGTCGGGGTACGCCTAAATTTTATGCCCTTTCGATGTTTCCTTACCCCTCTGGAAACCTGCATATGGGTCATGTCCGTAATTATACAATCACGGATGTTTTAGCCCGGTTTCGCCGGATGCAGGGCTATGACGTGTTACATCCGATGGGTTGGGATGCCTTTGGTTTACCGGCTGAAAATGCGGCCATTGACCGGGGGGTACCCCCTGCCCAGTGGACCCACCAAAACATTGCCCAGATGCGCGCTGAGCTTCAACAGTTGGGCTTGGGCTACGATTGGGAACGCGAAGTGGCGACCTGTCGCCCTGATTATTACCACTGGACCCAGTGGATCTTTTTGCAGTTGATCGATATGGGATTGGCCTACCGTAAGGCCGCTAAAGTCAATTGGGACCCCGTAGATCAGACGGTTTTAGCCAATGAACAGGTGGACAGTGAGGGCCGTTCTTGGCGATCAGGGGCTAAGGTCGAAAAACGCCTGTTGACCCAGTGGTTTTTGAAGATTACCGACTACGCCGAAGAACTATTGCACTCTTTAGATCAACTTCCCCATTGGCCGGAGCGGGTCAAGGCCATGCAGCGCAATTGGATCGGTAAATCCGTGGGGGCCTATTTAGAATTTCTCCTAGTCGGGAGTGATCAAAAAATTGCTGTCTTTACCACCCGACCCGACACGGTGTATGGGGTGAGCTATGTGGTATTGGCCCCGGAACATCCCTTAGTCGCGGTCGTAACTACCGCCGAACACCAGGATCAGGTAGTCGCCTTTCAAGCCCTAGTTGCGGCCCAAACCGAAGAAGAACGCACCAGCGAAGACCAACCTAAGCGCGGCGTGCCCACTGGGGGGAGTGTACTCAATCCCTTTAATGGTCAACACGTCCCCGTCTGGATCGCCAACTACGTGTTGTTTGAATACGGTACCGGAGCGGTCATGGGGGTCCCCGCCCACGATGCGCGGGATCATGTATTTGCCCGTCAGTATGGCTTGCCCATTCAGCAGGTTATTGCCGGAGGAGGCGAGATCACGAGCGCCGCTTGGACCGAAAGCGGCCCTTTAATCAACTCTGGGCCGTTTGATGGCGTGCCCTCCGACGAAGCCAAGGGCAAGATCATTGCCTTTGCCGCAGAACAGGGCTGGGGCAAAGCCCAAATCCAGTACAAGCTCAGGGATTGGCTGGTTTCACGCCAGCGTTATTGGGGCTGTCCGATCCCGGTGATCCATTGCCCCGACTGTGGGATCGTCCAAGTTCCAACCGCCGATCTTCCCGTGCGGCTCCCCGAAGCGGTGACGTTGACCGGGCGGGGGGCCTCTCCGTTGACGACGTTATCTGAATGGGTCCATGTTTCCTGTCCCCAGTGCGGCGTAGCGGCCCGCCGAGAAACCGACACCATGGATACGTTTATTGATTCATCTTGGTATTTTTTGCGGTACCCCGATGCCCGTAATGATCAAGCCATTTTTGATCCTGAGCAGACCAATCATTGGGCACCGGTGGACCAGTATGTGGGCGGGATCGAGCACGCGATTTTACATTTGCTCTATTCCCGTTTTTTCACCAAAGTGCTCCGTGACCGGGGGCTTCTGACCTTTGATGAACCCTTTCAACGGCTGTTAACCCAGGGTATGGTCCAGGGTTTGACCTACCGCAATCCAACAACGCAGAAGTGTATTCCTTCCACCTTGGTGGATCCTGATGATCCCAAGGACCCGGAAACGGGTGAAGCCCTAAAAGTCGCCTACGAAACCATGTCTAAGTCTAAGTACAACGGCGTCGCTCCAGCCACCGTGATCGAGCATTACGGGGCAGACACCGCCCGCATGTTTGTGCTTTTTAAGGCCCCGCCGGAAAAAGACCTGGAATGGGATGTGGATGATGTAGCGGGTCAGTTTCGCTTTTTAAATCGGATATGGCGCTTGGTCTATGAGGCCCAACAAGCGCCCCCTATTACGGAGGCCGCCGCCGGACCCCTTAAGGATCTCCGTCGGGCGATGCACACGGCAATCAAAGAATTGACCGAAGACTTGGATAGCGATCAGATCCAGTGCAATACGGCCATTTCTGAGTTAATGAAGCTCACCAATGCTCTGGGGGATAGCCCCCTGGCGGGCCATCCGGTGTATCAAGAGGGTATCGAGACATTAGTAAAAATGTTAGCCCCCTTTGCGCCCCATATGGCGGAGGATCTTTGGTCAGCTTTAGCGCCAGAGGCGGGTTCTGTGCATCTCCAGCCTTGGCCGGTGTATGACCCCCAAGCCCTGGTCACGGAGCATTTTACCCTGGTGATCCAAATCAATGGAAAAGTCCGGGCGCAACTAGAAGCCGCCCTTAGTGCCACGCAAACGGATCTTGAAGCTCAAGCTTTGGCCCTAGAAACAGTCCAAAAACAAGTCTTGGGTAAAACGATCCGTAAGGTGATCTTGGTTCCGGGTCGCTTGATCAACTTTGTGGTTAGTTAGATCCGGTATTAATTTGTGTCAGGGAGAGAAAAAATTAACGGATCGCGGACTTTGGAGATCACAATACGTTGGTGTCGGCTGCGTAGTCGTCCCACCTATGGTCAAGACTGAATTACTTAGAGGGCTTTCTAGGTCATTGACGGTAACCGTGATATTGTACGCTTTACCAATTACTGCTGTAGACGGCACAAATAAGCATAAAGTACTATCACTTAAAACCCGGACTTGACGGGCCGCCAAAATAGGAAGGGTAGTATCTTTGGGGATCAAGTTAACTTTAACTACTGCCCCAGTACTCCCCCCTAAAAAGCCCTTCCCCGTGGAGGTACCCACCTGTTGTCCCGCAGCGGGATTCAAGGGACGATAAATTCCAGGGCTAGGGACCACGCCTACGGGATCTGGCTTATAGATAAAGACATCTCCCTGATTATTGGTATCGCTAGGGATTAAATTAGTGGCAAAGCTCCAGTAGGCTATTTGCTTGCCATCACCGCTAAGGACAGGATCTTGACTGCTATCGTTAGCCGGGCCACTGAGCCCTGTACTTAAAAGTTTGGTTACTCCCGTTAATCGGTCATACAAGAAAACATCAAATGCCTGATTGGTATCATTACTGGAGAAATTAGAAGCCAAACTATAGTAAGTAATGAAGTTCCCTGCTCCACTAATATCAGGATACCAACTCAAAGCATTGCCTAAGGTCCCGCTAGAGGTCTTACTGACAATAGAAGTAACCCCTGTTGAACGATCATGGACAAATACATCCCACTGGTTATTTGTATCGCCACTAACTAAATTTGAGGCGGTACTATAAAATGCTACATAACGACCATCATTACTAATGGTTGCTCCATAACTACTTCCATTGGCTTGGGCTCCTCCTACGCCGACACTAACTCTAGAAATCGTTGGAGATCCCGAAGGATTACTATCATAAACGAAAATATCATAGGCATTGTTGGTATCACCAACAACTAAATTAGTAGCGCGACTTTCAAAAGCTACATAATAGCGACCACTGGTATTTTTGCTCACTGCTGGAGCAAAGGAATCCCCATTTGCCTGCGCATTACTCAAGCCATTGGTGATCCGAGTTGTGGTTAACTTACTAATATCCCGTACAAAAAGATCTGTTCTATTATTGTTATCGGTAAAGCCATCAATAAGATTAGTGGCATAACTTCCAAAAGCAATCAAGGAAGCATCTTGACTGATACTTGGTTCAAAACTAGTGTTGTTGGCTTGCACACCATTAGTACTGATACTTACCCGGGTGATCAATGAAGTGGCGACTTGGGAATAAAAAATATCTTCTCGTCCATTGGAATCATTTGTAATAAGATTCGTTGCACGACTCTCAAAGGCTACGGTTAGACCATTACCACTGATTGATGAGTTATAACTATCTCCATCGGGGGCGACAAGCCCTGGGGCGACACTGACCAAAACCGTCAAACCCGTATTGCGATCCGTGCGAAAAATACTCTTAAAGCGAGGCGTAAGTTCTGGTGCCTCCACTAAATTGGGAGCATAGCTTTCAAAGGCGATGTAGCGTCCAAAATCGTCAATGGTAGGGGCAAGGCTCAGATCAGTCGTCTCTAATCCGGCACCAACCTCCGATACTCTTTGGGTTAAAGCCTCCGCTGCACGACCCCATAGGCTTAGAAAAATGACTCCGCTGAGCAAGACCTTGCGCATTAACCCCTCTGACCTACTTCCCGTTAATACGTTAGCATTTAACTATTTAGTTACGGTGCTTAAGAACAGGGATCACGCTATACTCGTAGTCAATTCTTTCGGGCAACAGGCATGAACTTAACCGCCAATACCAACCGTAATCTTACTTCCCTGATTATGGGAATCTTTGGTATGGTTTTTGCGCTCTTACTCGTTTATGTCTATCGGAGCTATGGACTTCAGCCCACCCAGATCTTTCCTATTTATATAGTATTATCTGCCCTGGCGGGGATAGGGGCGCTTTTACGCTGGCGCTTTGGGGTGATAGGACTACTTTATTTCATGCCCTTTGTGGGGTCTATTATGTTTTTCTTTAGTCTCTCTGGAGGAATTGGCAGTTTATTAAAAGATCTGACATTTTATTTGCCAGGACTCGTAGGATTTATCTATATTGCGGTAACAGACCGTACGATCCGTATTCAATTACGCCCCCTTTTATTAAAAACCCTTAAACCGGCAATAGCATGTTTGGCCTTACTTTTAATTGTGCTTACTGTGATCTTTTTTCAATTTAACTTTCGTTACACCGCTTTTATTATTCTCGGGTTTTTAGGCTTAAAGTTACTCCTTGGTTATGTACCTTTATTGCTAATGGGCTACTTTCTCTTTCAAGACTTTGAGAAATTCCAAAAATTTATTCGTCAGCTAGGATTATTCTCCCTTTTTATCTCAGCAACGGTTATTCTTCAGTTCTTTTTATTAAAACTAGGTATCATTAGTTCTCAAAATTATGCTACTGGTCAAGGTACGCTCTACGGGGATTCTTTTATTCGTGATGATGGGATCTATCGGCTATCAGGGACTTTTTCAGCTCCGGCCCAACTTTCTTATTTCTTGACATTTCACCTGATCCTAATGGTGGTGCTTTTTTTAAGTGATGAAAAAAGATGGCGTATTATTTGGCAATTCGGGATTCTATTAACTCTTACCGCCGTTGTCTTTACGGGTCAAAAGGCATTAATTTTACTCGCACCGATCATGATTATCGTTACCTGTTTGGTCTATGGACGATTGATTTCATTACTTAAACTCTCCTTCTCAATTTTGGCTGTGGGTTTGCTTGCCTTTGTAATTGCTCCTGAAAATATTTCAGCCCAGTCAGATCTGGTGATTGAGCGTTTTTCCGACCGCACGGATACCGTAAGCTTCAATGCCCAACAACTCAGTACTATTTTTACCAATAGCGATTTTTTAATTGGTCATGGTTTAGGGACAGGGGCCCCGCAAGCCCGTTATCTACTTGGGGGACAAAAATTTATTGAAACCTATCAGGCCAAGTTGATCTATGAGATCGGTCTATTTGGAACTTTTTTGTACTATGCCACGCTTTTAACTATGGCGATTGTATTGGGGCAACGCAATCGCAATACTCGCCCTGAAGTGGAACCCTACGTCCGCTTTTGTCTGTTGATCTTTGTCTTTTGTGCCGTGCTACCCATCCCCTACTATGAGTTTGATCCCACCAACGTTTATGTCTGGCTCTTTTATGGAATTGGCTTGGGTTTAACGGCGCTACCTAAGGCCCCCTTGCCTGCCCCTGCGCCCTAGTCCTCCAACACCCATGTGTCCTTACTCCCGCCGCCTTGAGAGGAATTGACCACAAGCGATCCTTTGCGTAGGGCGACTCTGGTTAAACCACCGGGCATAACCCAGACATTGTCGCCATCATTGAGGATATAGGGTCTGAGATCAATGTGACAGCCATAAAGCTCACTGGGATCACAGGCATAGGTTGGATGGCGTGAAAACTGGATCACTGGCTGCGCCAGATATTTACGGGGTGTCGCCAAAACCTTCTGGCGAAAGTCTTCAAGTTCAGCTTTGCTGGCCTGAGGGCCAATCAGCATGCCATATCCCCCGGAGTTATCCGCTTCTTTGACCACCAACTCAGCCATATGATCAAGGATATAGGCGCGCTCTAGGGGGTCTTCGGCCCGAAAGGTCTCAATATTTTTTAGGACCGGGTCTTCGCCTAGGTAGTAGCGAATAATTTCTGGGACATAACTATAGATCACTTTGTCATCGGCAATGCCAGTACCGATGGCATTGGCTAGGGTCACCCAGCCCCGGCGATAGGCCCGCAAAAGTCCGGGTACGCCTAGGGTAGATTCACTGCGCAAAACCTCAGGGTCTAAAAAATCATCGTCAATGCGTCTATAGATCACATCAACAGGCTTTAGGCCTTCAATGGTTTTGCTAAAAACCCGGTCATCGATCACCACCAGATCACGCCCTTCTACCAGTTCAGCCCCCATTTGGAGGGCCAAAAAAGCATGTTCAAAATACGCCGAGTTGTACATCCCAGGTGTCAGGACCACCACCGTCGGATCGGCTACTGGAGAGACCTGACGCAGCGCCCGTAGCAAGCGTTGCGGATAGTCAATGACCGTTCGTACCCGGTAGTTTTCAAAAACTGCCGGAAAAACCTGCTTCATTACCCGACGATTTTCAAGGACGTAGGATACCCCCGAAGGAACCCGGAGGTTATCTTCTAAGACCCGATAATCTCCATTGGGATGGCGGATCAAATCGGTACCGCACACATGGACATAGACCCCACCGGGGACTTTAAAGCCGCGAAATTCTGGGCGGTACTGGGTAGAAGAAAAGATCAAATCCGCTGGAACAACTTTATCTTTGAGGATCTTTTGATCATGATAAATATCTTCTAAAAAAAGATTAAGGGCGGTTAAACGTTGCTTTAGACCCCGTTCCACGGTTTCCCACTCTTCTGCTGGGATAATCCGGGGCATGATATCAAAGGGAAATATTTTTTCTGTACCCTCACTGGAGCCATAAACCCCAAAGGTCACCCCACGTTGTACAAAGGCTGTCTGGGCGGCGTGTACCCGCTGGGTCAACCCTTCGGGACTAAGTCCCTCCAAAAAATCTGCTAAGCGTTGGTAATGGGGCCGGGGATCGCGGTTGGGGGTAAACATTTCATCGTAATAGGTACCTTGGTCGTAGTCGCTCAGCAGTTCACGCATTGACTTTTTTCCTGATGCTGGGAGCTACTTTAGCAAAGTCTGGGCGTCTTGGGCGCTGGCTCGTTCAAGAAGATCACAATTTATGGAAAATCACCGAAAGATTATTGGCCGGCATGGGTAGGACTTGGGCTAAAGCTAAACCTTGGGCTTGGGCACAGCGGATTACTTCTTCTAGGTCCCGCACGCCCCAGTTGGGGTCTTGCGCCTGTAAGTTGCGATCAAATTCTTCGTTACTCGGGGCGGTATGTTGGCCCCCTTGTTTAAACGGCCCATAGAGATAAAGCATTCCCCCGGTGCCTAAAACCCGCCCGGCTCCAGCCAATAAACCAAGTCCTGCGGTCCAAGGGGCAATGTGGATCATATTGATACACAAAATTGCCGCACAATCTTTGATAGGCCAATGGGGATGACGGGCATCTAGCTCGATAGGAGGTAAAAGATTAGGACTGGGCAGATGATCACACCAACTGACCAGACTACTGAAATACTCAGGGGTAGGATCACTGGGTTGCCAGATCAATTGGGGAAAATGCGGGGCAAAGTAGGTAATATGTTGTCCGGTACCACTGGCAATTTCTAAAACTAAACCACTTTGGGGTAAGACTCCACGCAGTACTTCCAAAATAGGAGCGCGGTTACGCTCGGTGGCTGGGGCATAAAGACGTGCATCATTAGGTACATCAGACATAGAACAAGCTATAGATCCAAATCATCCTCTTCATCCCAATCAGCCAAGGTTACATCCGATAAAACATCACCTACGGGTTGTAATACTTCGGATTGACGCTCCTCTTCGCGCTCTGAGATCGGATCACTAAGGGGCGTAAGCCGTAGAATTCGGCCTTCCATAACGAGATTAAATCGAGGTCTACCCGTAGGGGGCGACTCCAGTTCTAAATAATCAAAGCTGTTGACGTTGAGGTATAACGTCCGATTGACCACCACTGTGGCGCAGGCAGGGTCACAATAGACCTCCATAACATATCCCTCACCTTGGCGCTGGACTTGGCCTTGGCGGATCTCTTCGTAGCCCACGCGGCCTAAGTCTTCTAGTAAGCGCAGCATGTCTTTCTTGTTGATTACGAGACCGACATCGATAATACAAGGGGCTGGAGAATGCTGGGACATGAGTGTTATCACCGTTCAGGTGGGCCCTTAGGGCGCTGATCCCCACTATTCTACTCCAGATAGTTAAGCTGTCCAGGATCAGATCCTATGCGGTCGCAAGGGAATAGAGCAGTGGATTGGCTCGCTGAAGAATTAACCAGCGCTGGCTGGCAGGTGGTCGCCCGCCGATGGTCTTCTCGCTACGGCGAATTAGACCTAGTGCTGATGGGGGGCGGCTTAGTCGCCTTTGTAGAGGTTAAGGCCCGGAGCCGATTGGGACTAGACCAAGGGGGTAGGCTGGCGATTACCCCAGCCAAACAGCGCAAATTGATCCGTACGGCCCAATTATTTTTAGCCCAATATCCAGATCTAGCCGACTATCCGTGCCGATTTGACGTAGCCTTGTTGCAGATCACACCAAAGAGCTTCGTCCTGCTTGAATACTTAAGTGGGGCCTTTGAAGCCTCAGATGCCTAACAAAAGTTGAGGAACCAGCATGACCCAACAACGTGTGGCCCTGATCACTGGGGCGAGTCGGGGGATCGGAGCCGCCTGTGCGCGGGTTTTGACCCGTTCTTGTACCAAGATTTACCTCAATTACCACAGCAACCAAGCCCAAGCCGAAGCAACCGCCCTGACCGTAGAGGCCCTGGGGTGCACGGCAATTTTGTTGCCCTTCGATGTAGCGGACCCCGCCCAAGTCGAAACAGCCCTAGACCGCATCGATCAAGAAAGTGGACAACTCGATGTCTTGGTCAATAATGCCGGGATCACCAAAGATGCGCTGTTGGTCCAAGTGGAGCCCGAATCCCTCCAACGTCAAATCGATATCAACCTCAAATCAGTGTTTTTTACCTGTCAGCAGGCACTCCCCTTGCTACGGGATGCAGAACACGGACGCATTATCAACATGTCCTCGGTGGTGGGTCTGACGGGGAATATTGGACAGACGGCCTACAGTGCCACCAAAGCTGGGGTGATCGCCTTTACCAAAAGCCTAGCCCTTGAAGTGGGTCGTACTGGCCTAACGGTTAATGCGGTGGCACCGGGTTTTATCGAAACCGATATGACCGCTGTGATCAATGAAAAGATCCGCAAAAAAGTTTTAGAACTGATCCCCCTACGGCGCTTTGGTTCCCCCGAAGAAGTAGCGGCGGTGGTCGGATTTCTTGCTTCGACGGAGAGTAGCTATATTACCGGGACTGTTTTAGCCGTTACCGGGGGCCTACCGGATTAAACCGCAGGATTTTTCAGGGTCACGTCATAATAAGAGCAACCCCAATCTATGCCCGATGTGAATGTACTTCTGAGCTTTATGACCCGTTGGCGGGGACTGCCGGCAGTTGCCCTAGCCAGCCTATTGGTGGCAGGGCTAGTCCTTGGTTTGCGTAGTACCGGGGTCATGCAGGGCTTAGAATTTTGGACCTATGATCAGTTGATTCAACAACAACCCGACGAAGGCCCGGACCCGCGTATCTTGATCGTCAAAGTAACTGAAAATGATCTACGTAACGTGGGCTTTCCGATCCCAGACCGCACCCTAGACCAGATCCTGGCTAAAATCCAGAGCTATAGGCCCCAGGTTATTGGATTAGATATTTATCGCGAAAATCCCACGGACCCGGGACTCCTAAAACGTTTTGCGACTTCAGATGATCTGGTTGCTGTGACAACCCTAGGCAATGGCAGTGGGGTGGCAGCCCCACCGGGCATGCCCCTAGACCGGGTGGCGGCCAGTGATATTCCCGTCGATAGTGCAGGGGTCGTCCGCCGCGGACTTTTTTATCTCACCCCCCAAGACCAGCCGATTTTTTCTTTATCCCTTATGTTGGCGTTACATTATTTGGAAGCCCAAGGGTTAACCCTTGACCGGGATCCCACCAACCCGGCCCATATTAAAATTGGTAAATCTATTTTCATTCCCCTAGATAGTCAAGCGGGTGGCTATCAAAATTTGGATGCTCGAGGATATCAAACCCTGATCCATTATCGTTCGGCAACTCAGGTCGCCCGTCAGGTGAGCTTAGGGGATATTTTAGCGGGCAAGGTTGATCCGGATGAGATCAAAGGACGCATTGTTCTGCTGGGGATCACCGCCGACAGTGTCCGCGACTTGTTTTATACCCCCTATAGTACGGGGCCTGATCTGCGGATGCCGGGTGTGTTTATCCATGCCCAACTCACCAGTCAAATCCTCAGTGCTGTATTGGATGATCGCCCTTTAATTTGGTTTTGGACTGAATTTGAAGAAGCCCTTTGGATAACCCTTTGGGCCTTGGGTGGTGGTCTACTCGCCTGGCAGGTGCGTCCGGTGTGGCTCATGGCCCTCCTAGGGGGGGTGGGGGTAGGGCTTTTGGGTGGCATGGGCTGGTTATTGTTTGCCCAAGCCGGGTGGATCCCGTTGATCCCGGCGGTTTTAGCGCTCCTCTTGTCGCCTTTGGCGGGGTTAGTAGCGCTTTCAGCCTTGCCGCCCTCTGAATTTAGGCCCGTCGATGATGAACAAACCCTATTAGCGCCCTTAAATCCCATCAACACCGTCACCCATGACCTCAGCGCCATGTCTCGGTCCATTGATCCGCAAAATCGCTACCGTTTGGAGCGCAAGCTGGGTAGTGGCGGTATGGGCGATGTATATCTTTCGTTAGATTCTTTGGTCGGCAAACAAGTTGCGATTAAGATCCTCAAAGCCAATACCCAAAGCCGCACTGATTTTAGAATTCGGTTTGAACGAGAAGTAGCTATTTGCGCCGCCCTCAATAGCAACAATATTGTCCAGGTTTCTGATTATGGGGTAACCATCGAAGGTAATCCTTTTTATGTCATGGAATATCTACGGGGACAAAGCCTCGGTCAGGTACTCAAACAAGAGCGTCGCCTCAGTGTAGAGCGTTCGATTGCCATTGTTTTGCAGATTTGTAATGGGCTTAGTTTGGCGCATCAAGGCGTGGTTTTAATGGGCGAAGGGGAGCCAATTAAAGTAGTCCATCGGGACCTCAAGCCCGACAATATTTTTCTGATCCCTACGGGGTTGGGGGAATTAGTCAAGGTTCTAGACTTTGGTATCGTCAAAGTTCAAAATGTACCGGATCAGGATAGTTTGACCCTAACCGGGCAATTTTTAGGGACCTCGCGCTATGCCGCCCCCGAGCAATGGGAAGAACGACCTGACCTGGATCACCGGGCCGATATTTATAGCCTGGGAGTAATTTTTTATGAAATGTTAAGTGGATCAAATCCATTTAACTTTCCACCAGGTAAAACTACCCTTGCCCAATGGTGTCAGGGCCATGTTTTTATGGAACCCACCCCAATTCGTCAGCAAGCTGAATGTGGAACTATTTCCCCCAAGCTAGAAGCCATTGTAATGCGTTGTCTAGCTAAGACCCCAGAGGAACGTTTTGCAACGGTTGAAGATTTGAGTACCGCCCTCAGGTCGTGATCGTCCTCACTTTGTGTCTCTAGAGGCTATGGTAATTTAAGGAAATCATGATTCCCGTAATGCCATGAAGCGCACCGCCCTAAAAGTTTATGCTGTCCTAATGTTAGTGGGGCTAAGTGC
>JANNOF010000253.1:0-6459 GCA_031398925.1 Gloeobacteraceae cyanobacterium SOY_34_metabat_371
GCATGACCAACCGCCCCAGTCAGCTTTCGGGGGGGCAACAGCAACGGGTCGCCATTGCCCGCGCCTTGGTGAATCGCCCAGCCCTGGTCCTTGCCGATGAACCTACGGGCGCTTTGGATACCCGCACTTCTCAAGAAGTGATGAATCTTTTGACCGAACTCAACGCCCAAGGGATCACCATTGTGATCGTTACCCACGAACCCGATGTGGCAGCGCAAACCAAGCGGACGATCCGCGTCCAGGATGGCTTAGTAGTAGACGCCATGGCTTCGGTTAAACCTTAGAAGTTAAATAGCTAGCCGCCCAGGAGCCACCAAGCGGTTAAGGCGGTACCGATGGGAACGGTCAAATTATCGATTCCCCCCGCCGAAAAAACCTCTAAACCACTCGCTAGAACGCCGATCCCCATAGCCACTAATAGGATCATGGCGCTCCAACCAGCGCTGCTGCCTAAGACCCCTACACTGACTACAGTGGAAACACCAGCCATGACCAAAGAGCCTTCGACGGTCTTTTGGACCCCAAAGACTCGATAAACTTTTTTGCCCCAGCGTTGCCCGACTAAAGCGGCAAGTGCATCCCCCCAAGTCATAATCAACACGCCTAGGGCGGCATACTGGGGCTGTTCTAAGGTCCAAAATAGGCCAATCAAAAAAGTGATACTCAAGGCGTAATAAAAAGTGCCCAAACTGCGTCGCCCGACCCCATTGATACTTTGTAAAATGGGCAACCGATAGGAAACCAACGTTAACCCCACAAAGGGCAGACAAAAGGCCAAACAAAGCATGAGGGGGAACTTAAACCCCCAGGCAAACACAATAAGATTCCCAATGCCAATGTGGACCCATTTACGGACTAGCTCTGGATCAGTCTCGCGCTGACGCAGCCATTCCGCCAAGCCCAGAACAAAGGTGATCCAGCCTAGGGTCGCGAGCCCATTGAGCATTTAAGAGGCCGTAAAACGCAGGAGCGTACCTTTTTGGCCCATGATAAAACCCAGATTTTTATCGACAAACTTGATCCGAAACAGCGATCCTTTCGTTTCTAAAGTACCTTTTTCCCAGGTTTTACCCTGATCTTTGGAGGAAAGTAGGGTGCCATTGCCCCCCGTGATCCACAGACGACCTGTGCCATCAATAGCGGCATCCAAAAGACCTGCGGCACTGGCTAGATCTGGGGTGTAGGGCTTGCTCCAGGTTTTACCACTGTCTTGGGTCCCTTGGACTTCGCCCCCACTGTTGAGCATCCAGCCCTGGGTTTCGTTGACAAAAACTAAGTTTTGGATACGACGCGAACTTTCCCGCTCCCGGAGCTGCCAATTTTGATCCCCTGGTTTCCAGGTGAGGTACGAAGAACCCCGCACCGAAACAGCCACGTAGGACCCATCGGCTAAACGATCCACATTACGGATCCCGCCTGCTGAAGTGGGCGTCAAAGCCCGCCAAACTTTACCGCCATTGGTGGTTTTAAAGACAAAGCCAGTATCCATGACCATCTCGGCAGTCCCCGCAGCAAAGGCAATGATCTTGATCGGATTGCCTTCAATACGTTTATTGAGGGGGATGGCAAACCAGCTTTTACCCCCGTCCTGGGTATGGAGGACCAATCGCGGTTTACCCGCAATCCAACCCTCGCGCCCATCAGCGGTAAAGTCTACCGAAATAAAGCGGGCCTTTAGCTCGGTGCGTTGGCCATCTTCATTGAGAACATCGCCCTTAAGCGGTTGCGTAAAAGCAGGTTGCCAGGTTTTGCCGCCGTCTTGGGTTTTAAAGACTGAGGTTTGGCTACCCACCAACCAGCCCGTTTGATCGTCGGTAAACACTACATCCAAGAGATCCGCATCGGTGCTCAGGGGCACGGCAACCCAAGGAACTTGATCGGCAACTTTGATACCACTACAGGCAGAAAGCAGCCCAAGGAGACTGAGCGAAGTAAGGACGTGTCCGAAGGTACGGCGCGAAACGTGATGTGACTTGAAAATTTCCATAATCCCTAACCCGAGAAGTAAAAACTCATTAAAAGCAATAAACCCAACCCTAACATCCCAAAAATAAGGAGGTTCTTGACTTGGGGATTGAGGGTATTGACCCCTAGCCCAAACTGGGCATTTTCTTCAAAGCCTGCCAGGGTGCCCGTGCGTGGTCCAATGCGGCTAAAACGGGTCAGGGGCGAACGGCAGTTGGGACAACGCCAATCCACCGGTAGCTTGTCGTAGGGCGTGCCTACTAGAATTTTACCCTTGCCATCCCCGGCTTCTGGCTCATAAATGTAGCCACAGACGCCACATTCACCACGATCTAAAGTCCGGGGATCCACCGTCGGCTGACTCATGATCACGCTAAGAATCTTTACATTAATTTTAGAGCAGCAAGGCGCTACAGAACCTTTTAAATTTGATCCGATTAAATTTGACCTTAAACCGTCATGATTTCTTTTTCTTTGGCGGTGGCAAGTTTTTCAATCTGCTCAATATGTTTATCAGTGAGCTTTTGGATCGCCGCTTGCAGATCACGGGATTGATCTTCAGAGATTTCCTTATCTTTTTCGCGGCGACGGGTGATATCTACCCCATCACGGCGGATATTGCGCACCGCTACCCTGCCCTCTTCTACCAGTGCTTGGAGGTTTTTTACCAACGCTTTACGCCGGTCTTGGGTAAGGGGGGGAATATTAAGGCGGATCCCCGTTCCATCGTTGTTGGGAGGTAGTCCCAGATCCGATTCTTGAATGGCCTTTTCAATATTTTTTAAGGCTGAGCGGTCAAAAGGCTGGATCAGCAAGGTGCTGGAATCGGGGTTAGAAATCGTAGCCAAGGACTTGAGGCCCGTAGGGGAGCCATAGTAATCTACGGTGATCCGGTCTAAAAGGCTGGCTGAAGCCCTCCCCGTGCGGATACTGTTGAAATTGCCCTGCATGGATTCCAAGGCTTTTTTCATCCGTGCTTCGATTTCTTTGATCTCCATTTGTCATCCCCTACTGCATCAATTCCTATTATTTCACGGAACGGCGGGCTACTGAAGTACCAACAGGATTACCAGGATCAGGATCAGGGCTGCGCCCACCAAGATCCAGATCTGATTATTGTTAGTGGGTTTTGGGGTTGGTAGCTCGTTTTTGGTCTTACTGGTCACCGAAGTAACACGGGGCTGAACGGGGGCTGGGGGCTCACTCGCCTTGCGGGGGACCGACCGTTGGGCGGCATTACGGGCGATTTGGGCACGCATGGCCTCATCTAAGGTGGCTTGACCCACAATCGTAGCGGCGGGGTGATCAAGGATCTCAGGGGGCTGGGCTCCGGGAGCATCAAACCCCAAGTCCCGCAAATCAAGCACGGGTTCTAGGGTAACTTTAATCGGTGGTACGGAGAACGAAAGGGTGATCTGATCGCCGGTACTCAGTTGCGTCCGTTCTAGCCGTTGACCGTTGATCCGGGTGCCGTTGGTACTGTTGAGGTCTTCAACTTCCATGACTCCGCTTTTGACGATCAAACGACAGTGAAATTTGGAGACTTGACTACTGTCGATGACAATATCGTTTTCAGGGGAGCGCCCAATGGTAATCAGGTCTTTCTCAAAGGCATAGACCTTGTATTCTTCACCAGTGCCCAGTAATTCCAGTTTGGTTAACATGGGTGCCGTACAATGCTGTTTTGTCTAGGATACTATGCAAATTTTAGCTTCTATCAACTTCCTGTGGTAAACCGCCTACACGGTTATTCAAGGTTAAAATTATCGAGCAGAAAAACTAAAGGCTATTGCTTTGAATACCCTCAAAACCCTGGACCCTAAGCTGCGGCAAAATTTAATTGTTTTGTTTGGCGTGGGATTATTTTTTTGGAGTGCCCTATCGGCGGTCTTAGCAATTTTGCCTTTATATATCCGCGATGCCGGGGCCAACGAGCAACAGATCGGCATTGTGATGGGGGCTTTTGCCGTAGGGCTTTTGCTCTCAAGGGCGTGGATCGGACAGCTCAGCGATCAAAGAGGCTACCGGCTTGTCCTGTTGTTGGGGGTTGTGATTTGTCTACTGACGTGTGTGGCCTATCCCTGGGTCACTACGGTTCCGGGATTATTTATCCTCCGCATGTTTCAAGGTCTGAGTGCCGCAGCGATCACAACCGCCTATAGCGCTTTGGTGGTAGCGCTTGTGCCCCTAAAGCTACGGGGGGAGCTTTTGGGCTACATGACCCTATGTAACCCCCTGGGTTTAGCCCTCGGTCCTGTCATCGCAGGACTACTCTATGAAGCGCTGGGTTTTAATCCAGTATTTTTGTTTGCTTCGGCTTTGAGTTTAGCCGGAATCCTCTGTGCCTGGAGTGTTTGGGAACTAGCCCGTAGTCCTGGGAGGGTAATCCCGGCCCCTAGCTTTGGACAGGTTCTGGGTAGCCCCCAAGTTGCCATTCCCAGCTTTGTCATGCTTGTAGCTGGCCTGATCTTTGGTTTAATCTCAGCATTTATCCCACTGTTTATTGCGGCTGAAGGGTTGGCACTTAATATTGGCGCTTTTTACGCTGCGGTGGCGGTGGCGAGTTTTATCTCTCGCCTCTTGGTTGGACGGGCGTCGGATCGTCTGGGCAGGGGTTTATTTATAACCTTGAGTTTAGTGGCCTATGTTTTATCGATGCTGATCCTGTGGGGTACCCCTGGGGTAACGAGCTTTTTGATCGCAGGATTTTTAGAAGGCTTAGCCGCAGGTACCCTGATCCCGGCAGTCATTGCCCTGATTGCCGACCGGACCCAGCCCCATGAACGCGCCACCAGTTTGAGCATTTGTCTAGGGGGATTTGATCTGGGCTTGGCGCTAGCAGGTCCGGTTTTAGGCTATGTAGCGGTTTATGCGGGTTTTCGTACGGTCTTTGGTATTGCCGCTGGGTTATCTGTCCTCGCCCTAGGGGTCTTTTTGATCTTCGGGGACCGGAGTCTGGCACCCTCGCTGCGTTTTGCCTTGGGTCGGGGCGCCGATGGGTACGCGATCAAGGGGGGGGAATAGCCAAAATTCATACAAAAATGAAGCCAGCATGAAGTTCACGCTGGCGTTGATCATTATCAATTCCCGATGAGACTAGGGCTTGAGGATCCGCAACAAAGGCTTACCCTCAACGGTGGGGGCCGCTGGAACACCCAAGATCCGCAGGATGGTCGGGGCCACATCAATGTTACGGGCTTTTAGAATCTCCACATTGCGACGGATATCCGGCCCAGCAGCATAAAAGATAGCACTCATGGCAGGCAACGTAGCGTCATAGCCATGGGCACCGTAGAAGTTAGGCACCGAGAGTACGGGCGTAGTCGCCACCGGATCACCTTTGCGCTGAACCAGGGGAACTTGGGTGCCATCAAAGTTATAGCCCGGTGTCAGAATAGCAAAAACATCCCCCGAATCTTGGCCGATCACTCGGTTTGTTGCCGTGCCTAGGGCTACATCGGATGGAGTCGGGCGGGTTTCTACTAAATCAAAGATTGCCTTACGCCCAGGTAGTGAAAAATTGTACGCGACGTTGGGATCGGTAAAGCCTTTTAGGGCACTGGCGATCTGCTTTTGAAGGGTGCGGTATTCGTCTGCGCTAACCGTACCCCCTGACTCCCGACCTTGAAGATTGATGTAGATATTGGCAGCAGGACCCGTGGTTACGGCCCTGACTTTGGTTGGATCAAAGCCAGCATTAAGTAGGAGGTTGGTCATACTGACGGCAGTATGAAAAGGGGCCATTCCATGATCAGAAACCACAAAGATATTACTGTTGGGCGTACCTTGGGGGGTAGTACCGACCGTATCAATGATGCGTTGCACCGCGTTACTGGCTGTCTGGTACGCAAAATCTAAATAGCTCTGATAGCGCGCGATCTTAGCTGGGTCTTGACCCGAACCGATGGTATTGGGATCGGTAAATGTAGTAGCTTGCCGAGAATCCGTAAGGGTAAATTGATGCCCAGAGCCATCGGGTTGTTCAATGTAAATCATCACCAAATCGGCCTCTGGATTTTGGCCAATGGCTCTTAGGCCCACATTGGTTTGATAGTCCACAAAAGTCCGCACTTGGTCTTGGTAAATCGCTTCCAACTCCAGATCCGGGAAACTGGTAAAGCCACTGCTGATCCGCTCGACAATGCGGAAATCGGGTTGGGGTGCCCAGAAACCAACGTTGTGGTTAATGTCTTCTACATCGGCAATAACGGGAGTATTGAGGGGAATAGCGTTAGCAGAATAGCGCGCAATCCGCACGCTAGAGAGATCAGGTGCCAGCAAGCTGACGTAAAAAGCGGTGCCTGCTTTGTTAGAACTACCTTCTAGGTAAAACTTAGCCGAAGTCTGTTCGCTGGCCTTAACATAGGCGGGTCCGGTGGCTGGTAGGGCAAAGGGACCTGGCTGGATCCCAATAGTCGTATCAAAAAATACGTGGGCGTCATAGTTAACCGTTTGGTCATCGGTGGAATCATGGGCTGCAACTGGGAGATTATA
>JANNOF010000145.1:0-7466 GCA_031398925.1 Gloeobacteraceae cyanobacterium SOY_34_metabat_371
TGTAAGGTCCGGCGGGGATCGGTCAAGAGTACCCGGCACTCGGCGAGTTCTAGGCTCCCGGAGACTACTTTGACTAAGGGTTCTTCAATTTCAGCCCTTAGCCCGACGGGTAAGCGGTCTAAAAAATTCTGTCCAATGTGATGATTTGACCATAATAAGATCCGCTCGGCTGCTGGGTTAGACAACATGATCCGTAGGTCTTGATCGAGCAGTAAAGCGCCATCGGCAATGGTCGTCGTCAAGGTTTCTAGACGGGCCTTCTCGACTTGAATCGTATCAATATTCTGGGCCTCATAATGCTGAAGTCGCTCCGCCATAATATTGAAACTGCGGATCAGTTCCCCTAATTCTCCCCCGAAGGGTAAGGCAATGCGCTGTTGAAAATTGCGTTGGCTGATCCCCCGGACCCCCGCCGCCAGTTCTTTGAGAGGGCGCGTGATCGTCAGGGCATTGAAGACCGCCCCCAATAGGGCAATGGCTGCTACCAATAAGCCAACCCCAATGGACACGGTTGTTGTGAGTCGTTGACTGGTGACCAGACTCAAATCCGGCTTCAGCCCCAGTGCGACTACTCCTAGAGGTGTGGCGGCCTGGGTAATGCTATAAAAAATATCCGTCACCCGGCCTGAGGGCGTGCTGTGGTAGCGCGTAGCGGGTAATACCTTAGGCAAGTCTACCTGGGGGGGCAAAAGCGCCTGATGATCCGCTGATTGCTGCTTAAAGGGACTCCCTTCAATGATCGTTACCTGACGATTAGCAGAGATCACATACAGTAAAAAATTTCCAGTGCGATCAAAGTAAATAACGTACAAAATATTGGGGTTATTTTCGACAAAGGTCTTAGTAAAGCGGGTTAACGCGCCTATATTGCCCGTACTGATGTGGGGTGCGGCATTGGCGGCTAAAAGTTGCCCCACGGACTCACCAAAAAGTTGATCACTCTGGCGGGCATCGCGTTGGACAAGATCCACTGCCCAAAAAGTAAACCCGCTGGATACGGCAACGATGACTAAGGTCGCCGCCGCTAATAAACGGGTCTGGGTGGTAAAGCCCCACCACCACTCGGTGATGGACCGGGAAAATTTCATCATTTAGATCCTGGTTTCCCTATTAACTCCTAGTATGGGTCAGCTAAAGCCTTGGTGAGGTCAACTAAGCTAACGAATGCTATACGAATCCTTCACATTGTTGTGAAAAGGTCTACATAGTTAGTGTAGACCTTCCTTCCTTTAGGAGAACGGTTCCCCTCAGTTAGCATACAAATTCAACGGATTCTGCTAACCTACTCTTAAGTATTGGGACAAAGCTGTGCCGAACCACTCAAGCAGCATTTTGGGTCGCTGGTTGATCTTCACCCTCTGTATGATCTTGGGTATGGGGCAGTTGCCCCTGTCGGCTCGGACCAATACTCCAGCCCCCGAATCTTTTTATGTGTTGGTGCCCAAACCAACCCGCCGGGTAGTGCGTACGGTGAAGCGAGTAGTCCCTGGGGCCTGGATCCGCCAAGTTGAAGGGCGGCGCTTTTTGCAAGCAGGGGTTTATAAAAGTAAAACCAATGCCCAGACCTTGATCGCTAATCTCAAACGGCGCGGGATCACAGCCTATTTAGGCGCAACCCCCGTAGCACGTTATATAGCCCCTCAAACCAATACCCCTAAAACAATGATCTCGGCCCTATCCGGGCTACCCCCTTTACCCGTATCCCAGGATGCTGCATTGCCCGTAATTGCGGTGGCAAGCCCAACGCCCTATACGCCGATGACGCGGCTTTTGGTGCCCGCTAAAATCTTTTACGCCACCCCACAACTCGCCGTTCAGATCCAAGGAGCCTTTCGCCGCGAGGTAGAAGGGAAGCAATACATCCAAATAGGCGCATTTAGTCAAGCAGAAAATCTTAATCAAATGATCCAAAATTTACAAACCCTGGGCATTGATCCGATGGTACAGCAGCCTCAGTGGTGACGGCCTGAGGTGTATTCGCTGGTGCGCTAACCCGTGGATCTCCAGGCTATTATGAAGTAATTGTTACCTATTGCCATGAACCCTCTGATCTTGGTAGATGGCTATAACATCATTGGTGCTTGGCCTAAGCTAATTAAACTCCGCGACCGGGGCGATCTCGAAGGGGCCAGGGAACGATTGGTGCATGATCTGACGGACTTTGGACATTACCGGGGTTGGCAGGTTTCACTGGTCTTTGATGCCTATGGTCAAAATACGGGACTCACCAAAATAGAAGCTCCAGGGGCCGTAGAAGTTTATTACACCGCTGTTTTTCAAACGGCGGATAGCTTTATTGAACAACGTACGCAAGAGTTGATCCGCTCTGGGTTTACGGCCCTTTGGGTTGCCACCTCTGACCGCGCCCAACGCATCTTAGTCGAATCGATTGGTGCACGGGTATTTACCGCCGAGCGCTTGATCCAAGAGATGGTCCGGGCCCGTCGTGAGCAACAGCAGCATCAAACCAGTGATTATTCCCGCAAAGGCCGCATGCTTACAGACCGTCTAAATGCCCAGTCCCGCGCCCGGCTACTTAGGCATCAAGGGGGCCTAAGTTGATCTAAGGGGGGGCAGCAGCGCTACTTCCCAAGCCAAGCGGGGCTGAATATAATGCCCCAAACGTTGTCTGAGCTGCTCCAAAGCCTTGAGGTGGGTCGATTCGCCTTGTTGCCAAAGCTGAAGCTGGAGATAGTCGATGAGCCAGCGTTGGGTATCGAGATCAAGACAGTGCTCGATTTCGCGCGCCAAGTGCAAGGCCGCCAAAGGATCGCGGGGCCAAGGATCAAAGGATTTCAACAGTCCATCGGGCATCTTGGCATAAAACTTTAGAATCCGTAGCGCTTCTCCGACACTCCCTTGGGCGAGGGGCAAAAGTTCGGGAGGATACTCAGGGGGTAGTAATCTCGCTAAAACCTGATCCTCCAAGCGATAAAAAGGGATGGGCTGACACCGGGAACGGATCGTACTTAGTAACTGATCCGGGGAGGAAGCAAGGAGCACGATCACGCCATTTCCCGGTTGCTCTAGGGTCTTGAGCAGACCATTAGCCGCCACTTCAGCCATGGTCTCAGCCCCTTCGATCACTACTACTAAGCGGGGGGCTTGGAGGGAGCTACGGCTTAAATATTGACCTACGGTGCGGATCTGATCGAGGCGTACTTCGGGTAAACCCTTAATCTCTAAGCCTTCTTGCTCGGCTTCGGAACGGGTTAAAAACTGCTTGCCTTTACGAAAAGTGGGTTCGACCCACAATAGATCTAAGGATTGCCCATGATTATTATTTAAAATTGCTTGGGCAAAAATTTTAGCGGTTAGGGCTTTACCTACCCCAGTGGGGCCATGAAAGAGATAACCCTGCACTACCCGCTGGGTAACTAGGGCCCGACGCAGTAACGTTACGGCCTGGGGCTGTCCTTGGATCTGACCCCAGTTCATAGCAAGAGTGGCTGGGTCTGGCAGGCTACATCGGCGACAAAATTTTCTAAGATCTTCAACCCCAAAGTGCCTGACTTCTCCGGGTGAAACTGGGTACCCCAGACATTGCCAACGCGGACTGCCGCACAAAAATGCTGTTCTCCGTGTTGACACGTCGCGATCACGGCACTTTTATCTTGGGGCGCAGGGTAATAGGAATGGACAAAATACACCCACGGATCAGCAGCCACTCCCGGTGAGAGGGCTGTAGGAACCATCTTGATCTGATTCCAACCCATGTGGGGAATAACGACTCCGGGCTGGGGCATAAATCGATGGATCCACCCAGGGACCAAGCCTAGGCCATATTCATCCCCCTCTTCGGAGCCATCAAAGAGAATTTGCATCCCAATACAGATCCCCAAAACAGGTTTGTAATGGGCTTGTTCCAAAATTTCACCGCGCAGGCCCTTGGCCTTGATGCGCCGCATTACCGGATCAAAAGCGCCTACACCGGGCAGTACCAGAGCATCGGCATCTACTTGGGCCAAATGTTGGGGGTCTGAAACCACCAGAACCTTGGCTCCACCTGCTTCTAAGGCCCGTTGGGCAGAATGCAGGTTACCGGCACCGTAGTCAATCAGGGCAATGCGTACGCTAGTCATCGCTACTTGGGAATGAGGGTTGCATAATAGCATATTTGCTCAGGCCATCCAGTGCTAGCGTTTGGAACACGTAAATCACGCATAATGGGATTGGCTTGGCTAACAGTTGCATGGCTAGTAACGGCAGTCTTGTCTATTATCTCGTAGCTTTTTTGTGCTCGGCGGTAGTTGTCCTCTGGACGACCCCGGCAATTCGCGCTGTGGGCCTAAAAAGTGGTCAATTAGACCAACCCGATGAGCGCAAGGTTCATACTAAACCCATGGTCCGCTTGGGTGGGGTTTCAATTTTTGCTGGGGTAACCGCGGCCCTGTTAACCGTTTGGGGTTTGGGCGGGTTTGGTACCCTACCCCCTAGCGAGGAGTACGAAGTCTGGGGGCTAACCATCGGATCAGTTTTTATGTTCTTGGTGGGCCTCGCGGATGATCTGTTTACCCTCCCGGCCCTACCCCGACTTTTAGCCCAAATGATTATTTCAACCGGAGCTTGGATGGTTGGGGTACAAATTGAGGCGCTTTCTTTTCCGGGTCTAGGTACCTGGCAATTGGGGCTGCTTAGTTTGCCCATTACCCTCCTCTGGTTGGTCGGGGTTACTAATGCGATTAACTTTATTGACGGGCTAGATGGCTTAGCGGCTGGAGTCAGTGGTATTGCCGCAGTGGTGACCCTGATGGTTACTTTGTTGACCCAGCAATGGGCCGCCGCTTTGATCGCAGCGGCTTTGGCTGGAGCTTCCCTGGGCTTTTTACGCTACAACTTCAACCCGGCTCAGATCTTTATGGGGGATGGGGGAGCATATTTTTTAGGCTTTATGCTGGCAGGGCTTTCGGTGATCGGGGTGGTTAAGATCGTGACCACAGTGGCGATCATTGTGCCCCTGTTGATCCTAGGGGTACCTATTTTTGATACGGCCTCTGTGATCATCCAACGGTTAAGTCAAGGACAATCGCCCTTTAAACCGGATAAACGTCACTTGCACCATCAGTTGTTGCGGGTGGGACTATCCCATCGCTTTACGGTGCTCACGATCTATGCCTTGACGCTTTGGGCGGGTTGTCTGGCCCTCGCCCTAGCGAATTTGCCCTCAGGGTGGGCCTATACGGCTGGGGCTACGGTCCTACTGGGCTATGTGGGTTGGAGTGCTTGGCGTCAAACCCAGGAAACAAGTCCCTAAGTCGTTCCTTCTTCGGCAATTTGCTGTTCTAGAGAACCAATCATGGCGTTGATCCCGGCTAGTTTCGTTTCGAGATCATCCTTACGCCGCTTCATAAACTGAAGTTTGCGGCTGAGGCGTTCTTGGCGCGAAGCGGGTTCGGAGCAGGTATTCACACCACAAAAGCCCTTGGCAAAGGGATCAAAATTGCCGAAAAATGGCTCAAAGCCCATGGTGAATCCAAAACCAGAATCTTGCATTGCTCGTCTCCAGATTTTCTCTAGTTTAGCAAGTGCTTCGGTGTCCTCAAGATTTAAGCCCGGTAGGGACAGAAACTAGCACAATTGAGTTCGCGACTGGGGGCAATTTTGCCGCACAAGCCACAGATGGCAATGCCAATTTTGCCTTGGTTTTCCATAGCCCAATAGGTCTGGGCCGTCCATTCCTTGAGGGGCAGGCTATCAATGGATGGGATCACCAATTCGTTGCGTAATTTGCCGATTTCACCGTGGACTTCCTCTAGGGACAATCCTTCCCGAAAAGCGGCTTCAACCAAAGCGACGAAGAAGCGCTTGAACTCAAGATCAACTTCAACGGGGGGGGCGGTGGTGATCAAGGTCTTCAGTACGCTCATGGAGGACTCCGTTTGTTACTTTATGTAAATTATTGTAACAATACTTAATGCTCCTCGTCAACACTATTTTTCCGTGGCAAGAACGTTTATAAAAACCGTTCTACCTAGGCGAGGACGGTTAGGGTATTTCGACCATTCCTCTAGCGCCTAGGATCTCGTTGCATAACGGAGGGCCTGATAGAGCATAGTGAGGTTGATCAGCATCCAAACCAGGGCAATGGGCCCAGCCAAAAATGGTAAACCCCAACTATTCGCCAGGATCCCGGCATCGGTATATTGAACGGCATAGAGAAAATCATTAAACTCGTGCAGTGCATAGAGGCCCAAAAAACTGCCCATAAATAAATTGAGGTACTGCGCTAGGGTCGGTCGTTGATAATTCACCGTGATCCAGCCCCAGGTAAATAAGGCCCCAGCCCAAAACTCCCACTGCCAGGGCCGGATCACACTCAAGGTCAGAAAAAATAATAAGCCCCCCAGTACGGTCACAAAAATTTTTTGTCCCACAGGATGACGGCTAAGGGCGATCAAAAGGGCTCCGATGCTTGCTGATCCTATATAGCCTGCGGCGGCAATTAAGGGAAAAAAGCCACCGGAACTCAAGACATGACCCGATTGGTCTAAGCGGACGCTCAATTGTATGGGGGTCCCGCCGGTAAGAATTGCAGCTAGGGCATGGCAAGCTTCATGGAGATAGACGGCCAAGATCTTTAGAGGTAGTAAAATGGGGTAAGGCCATAGAAACAGGCTACAGATCAAAGCGGCCCCGACGATCCCCAGAATAACAGGGGCAGAAAGGGTAGGCAGGGGTTGGGAAGTACGCATGGCTAGTCCCATAGAGCACCTCTACTCTAACGGTCTGGGATCATAGCCAGCAAGTCCTGATCTAAGAAGGATCTGATAGCGTACATAAAATAGAGGTACCCATTGGGCTTTGGCATGAACAAGAAGGTGGAGGTCAATTCCTCGCCAACTAGCCCACCAGCCTTGGGCGACTCTGAACTCATTTATGCCCTCCGTCAAGGGCAAGCTTCTGCACTTACGCTGATCTACCAACGCTTCGCCCCCCTCGTGTACACTGTGGCTATTCGTATTCTCCAAGACCCCCCAGAAGCTGAAGACCTGACCCAGGAAGTTTTTATTGCCCTCTGGCGGACCCGTAACTATGATCCAGGGCGCGGGAGTTTGGGTAGCTATCTTTCTACCTTGACCCGGTCGCGGGCCATTGACCGGATCCGTGCCAAAGGCCGGAAATTGAGGTTAATTGAACGGTGTGGTCAGATCAATTTACCCGAAGCCATTCCGAGTAGTTTGGATCAAGTTTCCCTGCAAGAAGGCGCTGAGCGGGTCCGCAAAGCCCTGGTAGAATTACCTCAAAACCAACGACAAGCCCTAGAACTCATGTATTTTGATGGGTTTAGCCAACCAGAGATCGCCCGTAAGCTTAATGTTCCCCTGGGTACGGTCAAAAGCTGGGCACGACTGGGTCTAACCAAATTACGTCAGGGGCTGCAAGAGCTGATTCGGGAGGTACGGGAATAATGCCTTTACCGGAACCCGTTCAAGCCCTGTTAACGGGCTATGTCTTAGGAGATTTAG
>JANNOF010000164.1:0-1965 GCA_031398925.1 Gloeobacteraceae cyanobacterium SOY_34_metabat_371
GTAAATCCTGATCCTAGGGCGGCATTGGCGTAGGAATAGGCCGCTTGCTGAAGATCCGCTGGAGTGGGATCAGTACGGGCCGAATCGGGCGTCAGTTGGTCCCCTAGGTACTCACCTTGGAGGCGCAAATTATCTACAGGATCAGAGGAGGTCGGTGCGGGTTCGTTGTAAGCAGGTGGACGTGATTGAGTGGTCATGAAGGTACCAAATAGGGTTATCAAAAGTTTAAACCGATGGGTTAGCCAAGGGCGGGAGCATCCGCCGTATGACTTGCTTCTTTAGAAGGCTGAATAGCCTCCCCTTCTAAAAAAGACCGCAACATCCAAGCCATGGATTCATGCTGTTCCATCAGTCCGGTTAGGAAATCTGCGGTTCCACTGTCGTGGTATTTTTCACCACAGATATCAATATGTTTACGAAGATTGCGGATAATTTGCTCATGATCAGCCCGGAGCCGATTGACCATTTCATAGGCTGGGGGAATATCACCTGGGTCTTCTTTTAGGGTCCCACATTCCAAAAAGCCTTTAGCTGTACCTATAGGATATTCGCCTAACATACGTACCCGCTCAGCAATGGCATCAGCATTGGCGCTAAGGGCTTCGTACTGCTCATCCCAGAGGGTATGGAGGGAGCGAAATTGAGGACCCGTTACATCCCAATGAAACTTTTTCGTCTTAATCAAAAGTAGATAAGTATCAGAGAGGTCAGCATTCAGTAGTTCAGTCGCGCCTTTAAGCTGTTTTGGTGACAGGCCGATATTTATCATTTGCATCGCAGCTTCTCCAAAGGTCTATTGTGATCTTCGGATGCGTGCACTTTTTTTTACTCTACCCCAAGGAAGATTTCCCTTACTCTTAGTCATTGGGCAGTCATTGGGCAAAACAGGGCAAAAAATCTGTGCTATCAAATTCGGTTAAGCCATAGATCTTGGCTTCGCGCCCCCTAGCCCCCAGTTCACGGGGGTATAAGAGGTTTAGGGGGATGGGGGGCTGATCAGCCAATTTTAATAGGATCGGTTAAGTTGTGATTGATTAAGTTGTGATCGTTTAAAGGTCAATACTTCATGAAACGACGGCAATTGGTTCTGGGAGGCATAGGTGCAACCTTACTCACCCCCGTTCTATGGACGCAGATAGAAACTGAGCTTTTGATCACAGAGAACCTCCAAGTCCCTGTCCAGGGGTTAGACCGCGTGATCAAAATAGCCCAATTAAGTGATCTGCACTGGGATGACGGCATGACAGCTCCCTGGACCTTGATCGCCGAAGCCATTGCGCGGATTAATCAGGCCAATGTAGATCTTGTCGCCTTAACTGGAGACTTCGTCACCCGCGCCATTGCACCTATCGAACGTCTGGCCCCGGCCCTTGGTCGGATTAAAAGCCGTCTTGGAATTTATGCGGTTTTGGGAAATCATGACAATGTACTTTGGGATTCCCGCCGAAAGATCACCCAAGCCTTACAACGGGAACAGATTACGGTTCTTGAAAATCAGTGGACCACGGTGGACGGGATCGCCTTGGCTGGGGTAGGAGATTTATGGTTTGGGCCCCATGAACCGGAGCAGATCTTTAGCACCCTACGCGGGCGTAAGCCCACGGTGTTGCTAGCCCACAACCCAGATACTTTTTGGCCGCTAGAGAACGAACGCATTGATCTACAACTTTCGGGTCATACCCACGGCGGACAGGTGCGCTTCGGCCCCCTAGGTACCCCCCTTGGTTGGCGCAGGCTGATCCAATTGGTTCACAGTAATGTACCAGAGGGCATCCGCCTTCCCTACACCGGGCTGCTCAAATCAGATAGTTGGGCCGGGCTATACCACCAAGGGATCAACCAACTTTATGTCTCGCGTGGCATCGGACGTTTTCGGGGTTTGAGTTTAGGATGCCCGCCGGAGGTAACGTTTATTGACCTGATCCCGGCAGACTAATGTTCCAAAAGACCCGCATCCAACTGGCC
>JANNOF010000188.1:0-7618 GCA_031398925.1 Gloeobacteraceae cyanobacterium SOY_34_metabat_371
CAGGATCGCCGCCGGAGTTATGCAGTCCGTCGGTCATCACGACCATCGTGCGGACGGCAAAGGGTCGAACTTTATTGCTCGTCAGGACCTTCACGCCGTTGCCCAAACGGGCATTACTCCAACCCAGCCAAGCATTCGCCACCCGGCCTAAGCCAACGGCCTTCAGATTCCAATCCCCGCGATAGGTCGGCGGATTGCTACCCAGATCAATAGTCACATTACCCCGGAGCGTGCCCTTATCTTGACGGGCCTCGATCTGGCTGAGGGCTAACACATCGCCGAGGCGGACCGTTGAAACCAGATCCCGGACCTCTAAACGACCGAGTTGGGTTTGACGAATACTTAAGCGCCCGGTGCCCTGCCAGGTGCGTAGCGGGCTAGCGCCATAATCGGCTAAGAGTTGTTCTAGATCAAGTTCGGCGCTTTGGGCCTGAAACTGGACTTGGGGGATCGGGCCATTGGTAAAACTGCCCTTGAGATCAATGGGATTTTTGCGCCATAGGACCGTTAGATCTGAACTTTTGTAGGTAGATCCTTCCTTAAGGACCGTCCCACTCAGGCTTAGATTGCCCAATAGGGGGATTTGAACCTCACGCAAACGAACGCCGCCCGTCCAGTTGTGATTTTTCGGCGAACCGCCCAGGCGTAAATTAAGCTGGCCTTGCCCCTGAGCTACGGTGGCTAATTCCTGGATCCAGGGCAAAGTTGCCCCTAGGGCAGTCAAGGATTCCGGCTGGGTATTGAGGGTTAAATTCAAACGGGGGCTGCTGCGCCAGTTGTCCACTTGACCTTGACCACTAAGGGCTCCGTCCGCAAGATCTAAATTGGCTTCGATAACTTCAAGTTGTCCAGGCCCGGCCCTCAGGGTGACTTTTGCCCCTTGCAGACGGCTGCCCCCCAGATCCACGGGGCCTATTTTGGCCTGACTCACCCCGCCTAAGTCGGCTTCGATCCGTACTAAGGTCGTGCCGCCTTGGGGACTAAAGGCCGCTTCATAGGTTGCGGTTCCTTGGGCACTGACCCCCATCGATCCTGGTAACAGCTCCAGGGCTTGGGAAACCGCCACATTGCCGGATAACGCGCCTTGCAAAGTAGCGCTCCCCGTTGGGTTTTGCACCGTGCCATTAAAGACAAAACTTCCGCCCCCGGCCTGTCCCCGTAGCCCCTCCAGATCAATAGAACCGTTATTGAGTACTACCCGACCCGCTACGCCCGTTAGGGGTTGACCTAGGGTAGCCAGACCGACCGTTGCATTCTGAAGGGCCAAAACTCCGTTCAGTTGGGCCCCGGCAATCTCAATCCGGCCTTGGGCCTGACCATTGAGCCGGGTGATCACGCGACTGGCATTTTGTAGGCTACGACTGACTAAGGGCGAGGCCAGTAAGGCCCGCACAAGGCCCAGATCTAAGCGCTCAGACTCCAAAATTAGGCTACTGCCCTGGCCTACTTTGCCCGTTAGGGTCAGGGGACGCCCCTCCACTTCGCCCCGTAGGTCTTCAAAAAGGACCACACTCGGCTCAAAACGGATCGTTCCTGAGATCCCCGTGACCGGACGGGTGAGGTTGCGCTCACGAAATTCAGCTTGATAGAGATCTAAGGCCCCCCGAAAGTAAGGATTGGCTAGAGGACCAAGCAGGTTACCATTGAGCTTGCCTCGGCCCCGCCATTCCCCCACCCATCCCGGAAAAAAGGCCGAACTGATCCCGCTCAATCGTCCTAGATCCAAATTGGTCGAACTAAGCTGGAGATTCCATTGACCGTCCTTGAGTTCTCCCGTCGCCAGACAAGTGGTTTTGCCGAGTCCAAGTTCTACGGCATTAAACTCTACCCGTCCAGGTTCATTGAATAAAAGCTGTCCTTTGATCGCATCAATATCGCCGTCCATCTTAGATGTTTTGAGACTTGGTCCCAAAAAAGTTAGTGCCCCCGTGGTATTGAGGGCTTCCCAAGCTCCACTACTCTGGGCGGTAAAACGGACGTTACCCGCTCCGGTACTGGTGATCAGCCAGGGTTCTAGGGCCGGGGGAACCAGTTTTAGCGGTAGCCGATCACGGGCTTTATACGGGTCAAATTCATTACTTATGCCTTGGATCTGAGCGGTTTTATTGACAGCATCCACTTGTCCTTGGAGGGTAACATCCAGGTCCCCCAAGGTAATTTTGGTCGGTTTGACTTCCCAAAGTCCCTGGTCTTGGGCCAAATCAAGGTTTAAGATCACCTGGGAAGTGGCCCAGGGCTGTTCGCCCCAAAGCTCTTTCCAGGCCCAGCTTACGGCTTTGGCTCCCAAGCGTCCGGTGAGGGAATAGGCGCCACTTTTTTGCCCCTGCCAGCGCAGATCCACATCCAAGCGCCCCATATTAATGCCGCTCAGCCCCGTTAGCCCCTGGGTTTTGAGCCAGGGTAGCCAGATCTCTTGCCAAGCGGTGGGTTGGATATTGGCCAGCAAAATTTGCACATCCCCAGCGATGGGTTCTTTGGCTTTGGGTAAGATTACTTCCCCTTCTAGGGCTAAAACCGTTTCTAGATCCTGCTCTATGACAATGCCTTCTAGGGAAATCCCCAGGGGACCTTGGGTACCACTCCCCCCAAGACGCAGATTGAGATTACGGATTTTATATTCACGATTAGGGGTAACAGCCTGATCGGTGATGGCTACGGTGGCACGGGTCAGTTGAATGACGCTGGTGGTCGGATCAAAGGATAAACCCTGGGTCTTGACCGGGCGATTGAGCAGATCCTGCACACTCCAACCGCCCCTATTATCCCGTTGGACGATCAATTCCATCCGGTCTAGGGTGATCTGTCGGACCTGGACTTCTTGCCACAACAAAGGCAACAGGTTAATGGCTAAGCGCACCTGTTGGGCACTGCCTTCGATGCCAAAGCGGGGATTGGTGATCACCAAACGGTCTGATTGTAGGCTCAGCCCATCAAAAGTCCTAAAGCGGAGCCGCCCTAGTTCAACTTTGCGTCCTGTACTGGTAGAAAGCGCTTGCTCGATTTCTGGTCGCCAAGTCTCCGGATCAAGGGTTAGAATATACCCCCAAAAACCTATACTTAGCGCCAATAACCCCGCTAGGGCATAAAGCACAAAACGCAGGGGCCGTTGGGGCAGGTTATCAAAGGAAAAGCGCAATTTATCCATGGGTAGCGGGGAGCTAGCCCACTCCCGACGGAGAATATTGCGGACGGGCCAAGATGATCCGCGCAAAATTTAAACCGATCCCCAGGTAATGGGGTAGTTTTGCCACGGGATTAGTGGCCTGATCTAAGGCTTGTTGGTGACTAAGACAGTCTTCGAGGGTTTGCCAAAATTCAGGCTTATCCATATCTAAAATCTCTGGGAACACTTTGCCCGATTCACGATTGGTACGGATCAGGACTTCTTTGGCGTAGGCTTTGGCATCTAAGCCCAAGGAATTATAAAAGTCCGCGGCCTTGTGGTCGTTGAGATACATGGTTACAAAAACGGCGGTCAAGAAAAACCGGATCCACCAACGGTTGATCCCCTGTAAAAGCTGCGGCTGGGAGCGTAACACCAGCGCAAAGAAATCCCCGTGGCGGTTTTCGTCCTGGCACCAGTTTTCAAAAAAAGTAAACAGCGGATGGATCCGAAACTCTGGTTGCTGCTCTAGGTGCCGAAAGATCGTGATATAGCGAAAGTAGCCGATCTTTTCAGAAAGATAGGTCGCATAAAAAATATACTTGGGTCGGAAAAACGTATATTTTTTGTTTTTCTTGAGGGCTGGCAGGTTAAGTGCTAGACGCATATCCGCCATGGTCTTGTTCAAAAAACCAGCATGACGGGCTTCATCGCGGGACATGAACAAAAAACCCTCAGCTAAAAGGGGATTTTTGGCTTTGAGGCGGCGGGCAATTTCTTTATAGAGAATAAATCCTGAAAACTCCGAGACGCAGGAACGCTCTAAAAAACTAATGAACAGCTCCCGCAGCGGGCCTTGGAGGGTAGCCGCGGCTTGGGTATAGTCAGCATCTTTATAAAAATGAAAGCGGTTATAGTCAGCCCGAAATTCTGCCATCAGTGCTTCTAGATCAGGGGCTACTGAAGAAGTATCTAAGGACTCCAGTTCGACAAAATCGGTGGTATAAAATCGAGGGGTAAGTAAGGTCTCTTTGACCGGGACTTTATAGGTGGCGGGATTATCAGCGGTACTGACCATGGGTGGATTCCTTGTGATCTAGCCAACAGTTTACCGCTTTCAGCCTACCCTAGTGCAACGTTAAATAATGTAAAGTACTGACTATCCTTGGGTATACTTTTAACAGCAAGTTCCCCCGATCACGATTTTGGATAGTTTTTAGGGGGAATTAGCATGATTCAAGCACGGGAAACCTGGAGCCATTACTCCGAACGCAGTACCGCCCATGTACCCTTTGATTGGGCCATTGATTTTAATGAGGGCTTAGCCCCGGTTTTGATGGGCGGTTGGGAAGGAGGGCGTTGGGGCTACATCGATCCTAAGGGTATGTGGATAATCCCACCCCAATTTGAAGCCGCCGGACGCTTTTGTGAACAGTTAGCCCAGGTACGGATCAACGGGAAATACGGCTTTATCAACCCCAAGGGTACGGTGGTGATCCCGGCGGTTTATGACTATGCCCGCGACTTTAGGTGCGGTTTGGCCCCGGTAAACCAAGGGGGGATGTGGGGCTATATCAATCCTTTAGGGGATTGGGTCCTTCCTCCCTGCTTTGATCAGGCGTTTGTATTCCAAGAAGGTTGGGCGGTAGTCCAGTCCGTAGCGGGCTATGGCTTTATTAATGTAGCCGGGAATTTTTTGGTTGAGCCTTTTTTTGGCAATGCGCAGCCCTTTCATCAGGGTTTGGCCGTGGTCAAAATCGGTAGTTTCTATGGCTATCTCAATACGTCTGGTGCAGTGGCTATACAACCTCTGTTCAAACAGGCCAGTAACTTTAGCGAAAACCGTTCCGCCGTTAAAACAACCCAAGCCTGGGGCTATATCAATCTTCTGGGGGAATGGGTGATCCCGCAGATCTATGCCGAGACTTTGAACTTTAGAGAAGGGCTAGCGGCGGTCAAAATAGGCAATGGCTACGGGTTTATCGACCTTACCGGAATATTGGTGATCAAACCTCAGCCCCTCTATGGCCCACAATTTGACCGCGCTGAAAATTTTTCAGAAGGGCGAGCGCGGATCAAGATTGGGACTAAATACGGCTATATCGATAAAACAGGCTATCCCCTAATCGCTCCCCAGTTTGATCATTGTGGTGACTTTCATGAAGGGCATGCTTGGGTACGCCTGGGGAGCAAATTTGGCTATATTGACAAAATGGGCGGTTTCTTAGAGCCAGAAAAAGTCCGCCAGTAACTATTGAGATAGAGCCAATACTCAAGATTCCATGCTTCGGGATCAAGGTTGTATTATTATCATTTCCCGCGATGCCATTAGGATCTGGGATCATGTCATTAGTGGGATCATCGGGATCAAAAATCTTCTAAGTTCATTCTTCTACTCGAAGTTGTGGAGTTAAGCCATATTTTTTATAGTACTGGTCTAAAGCATTGCGAATGATTGTAACATAGCGGCTTTCTGAATAAGCTAAGGTCAAATTTTCTAAGGGTTCAACAAATTCTTCCACATTTTCCAGACTCCCACTTGGTTTTACATGCCTATGTAGAAAAAAAGCATATTCTGGATTATCTTTTAATGCCTGCCATAAACTAGCATCAGTACCTTGAGGTACTTCAACCTGAATACTAACTTCAGCTTCAACCTTATCGTCAAAGTATTTACTATCATTTGATTGATCGTAAATTACTTTGATTTTATATGATCCAGGAGTAGGCAGGGCATAGAAAGTTTCAATGGCATTATCTAGCTTATTGATATATGAGCTGTGGGATATTGGTGAATATAAAAGTTCCTCTTCAGCTACTAATTCTGCACCAACATTCAATATTTTTGGCTCTAATTCACCAGCAATATCTATTTCATTCCATCCCTTATAACGTTTATACTGATCTTGGTTTTTAGAAACATATGCGCTGACCAAGCTACTATCCTCGGACAGCCATTGATATATTTTAATAGGCTTAGCTGATATATTCTTTAGCCTCATCTTTACTTTAACCGGTTCCCCGGGGAGATACGATTTCTTATTTGTATCCAAGAAAAGTTGAACATTATTATTCAAGGGATTTACAGAGTTAGTAGCCCAAATCTCACTCTGAGCATAAACATTATTCATCCCGATCAAAACAGAAATCACACTGCACGTTCCCATGAATTTATGCCATTTTCTGCTCATTCAACACCTCCAAAGGATATTAAGGGTTTAGGGACTGCCGGATCTTGATCAGAGTCTTCGGAGTAAATTGTTTACTGTTCCTATCTTTGGCTTGTGCCATTAATCCCATGTCCGAATGAGCTCCATTAAATAGATGACCTGACTCATGGGCAGTGGTAGCAGCAGCATTTTTAAAACTATCAATAGGTGCTTCTTGGGATCGCAACACCTCAAAGAATATACTTGCTCCTTTTCCATTTATCTGATTGTCTGCCTCGCCGGAAGCAGCATTTTCACTTTGAGGATCGTTATCTAACTTAACTGTTGATTGATATGAACCAAGCAGATAAATTACCCAGAAATTCTGATCGGTATGATAAAACTCATAATCAAAATCATATGTTTGTGTCAATGATCCTCCAACTTGTTCACTTCTTGGCGAATTTAATAAAAAAGGCACATTGCTATCCTCACCATTCTGAAGATCTCTAAAAGGAATGACATAAGCAGGAGCATAAACATTTTTGCTTGGATCATAACTTGACTGAAGTAAGCTGAGATCAGGAACTACTAAATTCTCACTTTCATCTCCTCTTAGAGCCTGCCCATTATTAGAATTAAAATCATCATCATCTACTAAGGAAAAAAAGCTACCTGGAACTATGGCTACTCCAACCGAAAGATCTACTTTTACATTGAATTTTCCATTAGATATAGCAGTACTTGAGATTACGGGATACGGAGTATTTTCAATATAGATCTTTCCATTCTCAAAGCGGTTACTACTTAAATCGAATGGCGGATTACCTGCAAGCGGAGGATCAGGAATTAGGGTCAAGTCTGCTTGATTAGATCCCAATAAAACCACGCTATCAAAAGTTCCTGGAACTTGATTACCCACAACCGGACCCATCGAATCTACCTCAATATGGAGCTTACGCCAGACGGTCAACATGGAGGTCCCAAGGGCGCGAGTATCACTCCCACCAATTCCTGGCCCGGTCCCAATTATCTCGCCCGTGGCAGGATCACGAATATCGATCCCATCTAAAATTAAGGTATCGAGATAATTTTTATCCATACTGGCAATGACACGGAAGTTGTTTCCAGGCTGTTTCGATACTTCAAAAAAAGCTGTAGCTATGCCTGAACCATTTGTTAGTGCCGAACAGCTATCTGGACCTGTTACAGCGCAACCACTAAAGCTCCCTTTCGGGATCAATGTTGAATTATTGTCATTTCCAGCTATGCCATTGGGATCAATAATCGTGTCATTACTCGGATCATCGAGATCAAAAGCCTTAAAAAAAATGGGCGTATTGGTGGGGTAATAGAGCTTAGACAC
>JANNOF010000190.1:0-12238 GCA_031398925.1 Gloeobacteraceae cyanobacterium SOY_34_metabat_371
CTGATGGTGGGGTCCACGCGCATCTGGATCATCTTTTAGCCCTTTGCGATCTAGCCCACAAGCAAGAAATTCAAGAACTCTGTATTCACGTGATCACCGACGGGCGCGATACGGCGCCGACCGCCGCCGCCCAGCAAGTTAAGGTCATTGATGAAAAACTCCAAGCATTAAAGTTAGGCCGTGTAGTTACCGTGGCGGGAAGATTTTATGCCATGGACCGGGATCAGCGTTGGGACCGGACCCAAAAAGCCTATGAAGTCATGACTACCGATGGACCGGGGACGGGCCAGGGTTTAGTCGAAACCCTAGATCAGTTTTACACAACGGGCCTCACCGACGAATTTATACCGCCCACCCGTCTGGCCCCCGGTGCGATAACCGCTGGGGATGGCGTGATCTTTTTTAACTTTCGCCCCGACCGCTCCCGTCAACTCACCCTGGCTTTTGTCCAAAAAGACTTTAATAGTTTCCCCCGGACGGTGATCCACCCCTTGGCCTTTTGTACCTTGACCCAGTACGCTGCGAATCTTCCGGTCCGGGTGGCCTTTCACCCCCAAAATCTTGATCATCTTTTGGGGGAAGTAATCAGCCAACAGGGACTCAAGCAGTTTCGCTGTGCTGAAACCGAAAAATATGCCCATGTGACTTATTTTTTTAATGGCGGGGTCGAAAAACCCTATCCCGGTGAAGACCGTCACATGATCCCCAGCCCTAGGGTAAATACCTATGATCAGGCTCCCCAAATGTCTGCCCAGGAAGTGACCCAGGCGGTGATCACAGCCCTTGAAAGCCGTCAATATAGCTTGGTGGTAGTTAACTTTGCCAACTCGGATATGGTGGGTCACACGGGCAATTATGGGGCTGCGGTTCAAGCCATCGAGACCCTAGACCGCTGTGTGGGTCAGCTCTTCCAGGCGACTTTGGCCGTCGGGGGAACGCTTTTAGTCACCGCCGATCATGGCAATGCCGAATTGATGTGGGATGAACAAGGCCAACCCTGGACGGCCCACACCACCAATCCGGTACCGTTTATCTTGATCGAAGGCGAGGGACTTAAGATCCCTGGACGGGGTGGGGAAGTACACCTGCGCGCGGGGCGTTTGGCAGATGTGGCCCCGACAATTTTGGAGATCTTGAATTTATCCCAGCCTGAGGCCATGACGGGGGTTTCTTTACTGGAACCCATAGACTACGAGATCACCGCCCCGCGTGCGATGGAGATTTTAAATCTCTACCAATAAATCATTGACTCTTAACCTACGCAGTGCCCCTAGGGGCTAAGATCAGGGGCAGTCATTTGGGTTTAGTCATGCATTTATTTCCTCGGCTGTTGACGTTAGCCTTAGGCGCTGTATTGCTAGGACCCGTAATCGGGACCCTCCAGCCCGTTTCTGCCGCCAGTGTCACCGTTAAATTGCCTAAAACCACTCAAAAAGGGGCACAGAACATTAACAAAGCCAGTTTTGATGATCTGGTCAATGTGCCCCATTTCAATCCAGGACTATCCCGTGCCGTTGTCGACGGACGCCCTTGGAAATCCGTGGATGATCTACTCAACCGTAAGAATTACTTTGACTACAAAGATCAAAGCAACCTCAAAAAAGCTCTGGAAGAAGGGTATCTATTCTTTAAAAAATAAGCAGCTAAGTATCCGTACGCAAGCGTACCGAATCGCCGTGGGAAGGCAGCCCTTCGGCTAAGGTGAGGGCCTCAACCGCCCAAGCAACTTCCTGGAGGGCCTGGGGGCTGTACTGGATCAAACTCGCAGACTTGAGAAAAGTCTGGACCCCCAAGGCCGAACTAAACCTAGCAGCCCCACTGGTGGGCTAGGTATGGTTTGGGCCAGCGAGGTAATCGCCAACGGCCTCTGGGGTGTGGTGCCCCATAAAGATCGCCCCACTGTGACGGATAAATTTCAACAGATCCCAAGGCTCACTAATTTGTAACTCCAGATGCTCTGGGGCAAAGAGATTAGAGAGTTCGGCACATTCCTGTAGATTTTCTGTAATTACAATCAGCCCGTGATTGGCAATGGATTTTTCAGTAGCTTGTTTGCGCGGATGGGTCCGTAACTGACGGTTTAGCGCTTCATGGGTGAGATCCGCAATTTTTGAACTGGTGGTTAAGAGTACCGAAGCAGCTAAGGGGTCGTGTTCGGCCTGGGCCAAGAGATCCGCTGCTATCCAAAGGGGATTGGCTGTCTCATCGGCAATGATCAAAACCTCTGAAGGCCCCGCCAGACTATCGATTCCCACCACACCATAGACTTGGCGTTTGGCGATGGTGACATAGATATTACCTGGGCCTGTGATCAAATCCACCTTGGCAATGGTAGGGGTTCCGTAGGCCAACGCGCCAATCGCCTGGGCACCGCCCACTCGATAAATTTCATCTACCCCCGCTTCATGGGCAGCTACCAGTACCGCAGGGTTGATCCGGCCCTCGTTATTGGGGGGGGTGGTCATCACAATACGGGGGACTTGGGCGATCTTGGCGGGGATTGCATTCATCAAAACCGAACTGGGATAACTCGCCTGTCCACCAGGGATATAGAGCCCCGCCGCATCTACTGGGGTGTAGCGTTGGCCTAGGATCACGCCGTTATCTTCAAAAACAGTCCAAGATTTAGGAATACGATGCCGATGAAAGGTTTCAATCCGCTGTTTCGCTAGGCGCAGGGCGGCCAAAAGATCGCGGGGGATCCGCTCGTAGGCGGCTTTGATCTCGTCGGCAGAAACCATGAGATCCCCTGGTGATAGGGCCATCCCATCAAATTTTTGGGTATATTCCACCAGCGCCAAATCCCCCTTTGCCCGGACGTGGCTGAGGATCACGCGGACCTGCTCCTCTTTAAGATGGAGTTCCTCAGTGCGGGTTCGATGAGTAATACGCCGCAGTTCTGCTTCTGCTTCAGTGCGGTTAGTGACGATGCGCAACATAAGATACACCCTGGTCCCGTGCTTGTTCTAGTGTAGCCAGAGCTTAGACGTTTTTCTCTCCAGTGAACTGACCGGGCTTAGATTGAAATTTTCTATGTAATTTCACGTAGATTGTCCCCCTTAATTTGCATAGGGCTCTTGCTTATTACTTTTGTATTCACCCCTAGAGTTCCATGTCCTTCCACCCCTTAGCTTTGTCACGCCCAGCCCGACTTACGCTTGCCACGCGCTTATGCGGATTCCCACGCGGTTTTTATCGGTGTACCCATGGGCATTTGCTCTTGTTTCGGGAGTTTCAAGGTAGTGCTCCCCTATGTCGCGGTATGGTCCTCAAAGATCAAATATTTATGGCCGACCCTGAAACCCAGGCCGTAACCCTTAGCCCGACGGAGGTCATTCAGGTTAACCCGCTACAGGAAAACATCACCGCCGGGCTATGTGCCTATTTGCGCTACACCGAACGATTGCTGGCTATCTTGGGTTTACGCTCTGTGGAGGAACGCATTTTAGGGGCCTTATTAACCTGGGGGATCCACTGCGCGGATCCGGTCCCCCAAGGTAGGCAACTCCAGTTTGCCCTAACCCAAAGTCAACTCGGCCAGATTACGCGCTCCAACCGCTTTATGATTGCCCAGCTAACCAGCGAGTGGGAGGAAAAAGGCTGGTTGATCCGCCCTAACAATAAGCAACTGATCCTCACCGATCTCAAGATTTTGCAAAAATTTTGTCCCCTCAAGTTTTTGGGGAACGTCTAAAATCTTTTGAGAGTCTATGCTGGGGTATATCCTGCGTGGGAGTAACCACCATGCGAACCATCCTGGCTCTGGGTTTTCTAATTTTAACGCCAGCAGTTTGGGCCAACACTGGGGATCTAAACGGAGATGGACGGACCGACCGCCAAGATTTAGGGATGATTGAGTCTTACCTCAGGGGTGAAGCGCTCCTGAGCGAAGAACAGCTTGTCCTAGGCGATATCAACCGTGATAACAAGCTGAATAATGCTGATATAGAAGCGCTGCAACGGCGTTTAAATTTAACGGTCAGTGCGCCTAAAGGATCCACGGCTAGCGTAGATCTCCAATCCACCAATGGGGGCCGCGTAGTAGATCAAAAAACGGGTAAGCCCCTAGCTGGGGTCGAGATCGAAGTCCCCAATGAAGGCATTCGGGTGGTGACGGATCAACAGGGTCGCTTTACGCTGCCCAGTAGCGTACCTTCTAATCGGATCTTGACTGCACGGGTGGCAGACTATGCCCCCTTTTCTTTGACTACCCAGGGCGGCAAAAACTCCTTTGAAGTTAAGCTCGAACAGCTCAATGCCCAGACGATAGTCTTAGATAATCGGGTCCGTCATCTAGGGGATAACCGCTTTAGCAGTGCCTCAGCTAACTCCAATCAAATGCGGCTCCCTTCAGAGGGCAATAAATTTCAGCGGGTCTTTAAAATTGAGCAGATCCCCGATAAAGACCCCTTTCTTAAGATCGGGTCTTTGGTGGGAGTGGATACCCCCAATTCAGTCATGGCGGGACAATCCAAGTTACCCGTGCAAAATACGTTTAGCGGCAGTGTAAATTCAGCCTTTCGGGTCTTTCTCAACGGCACATTGGTCAAACGCTTAACCCTCAATGGGGATAATATTTTGATCCCGCTACCCCGTTGGCTCCTCAAAAAAGGCAGTAATGAATTGATCTTGGCCACTGCCAGCGAGGGCTATATCCCTGTGGATCGGCGCAATAACTTTGCTGATCTTTCTGGGGGTAATTTTGTGGCAGTTGATTTTGACGACATTGAGTTTGCCAATTTGACCCTGGTGATCCCCGGTAGGGATGAACGCAATTTCTTTCGCGGTAATTAATAGGGGGGGGGCAGTTCCTCAGGCTCGGTTAACCAGCGGCGCCAAAGGGTAATGAGCAACGATAGCACCACCGGACCAAGTACAATGCCCAGGGTTCCAAAGGCCAGTAAGCCCCCTAAAACGCCAAAAAAGACCAATAAAAAAGGGATCCCGGTGCCTTGACTAATAAAAATCGGTTTTAAAATATTGTCAATCGTACCCACGACTAACGTGCCCCAGGCCATGAGTCCCGCTGCGGGCAAAAGTTCCCCTTGGCTGATCAACCAGATCACACAGGGAAACCACACAATCGGGGTAGGGACTTGGACCACCGAAACTAAGGCCACCAATACGGCTAACAAAACCGGGCCGGGGACCCCTGCCACCCAAAGGCCCAATCCAGCCAAAAATCCTTGGGCCAACGCCGTCAGGACCAAGCCTAGGATCACCGCTTGAATGGTGTTAGTAAGCGTAGGAATTAAGGAAACAAGGGGTTTACCCCCCAAGCGATCCAGCCCTAACGTAATCTGCTGAGCTAAATAATCACCGTTGTAGTACAAGAAAAAAGCTGTAAAAATAGTCAGACCCAAGGTAATAATCGACTGGGTTACGTCTAAGCCCACCCCTGCCAAAACCCCTAAGATCTGCCCCGCGCGCGCTTGGAGTGCTGCTTGGACCTGGGGAATATCTAGACCCCGGATCGTATCGCTAAGTTGCGATCCAAAAGGCAAAGATTCTACGGTTTGAGCAAGGGCTGCCAAACTAAGTAAGGGTGTGCCACTTTGAAAAGACTGGAGTAACAACCCTACTTCTCGGGTCAGGATCACACCAATCAGGGTCACGGGTACAAATACACTGAGGGCCAGCAGTAAGGTCATAGACAAGGCAGCCCATAAAGGTTGCTTGCCCATGGCATTAAGCAGATTTTGATAAAGCGGCCAACTGATCAAGACTAAAATTGCCGCCCAAAAAATAGCGGGCAAAAACGGCCCCAAGACTAAGAACGTCCCCCAGAGTAAAAGCCCACTTACGATCCAAAGGGGCCAGGATTTGGCAGTCATGGTTACGTTTAATAGTTCTCTTATTGTAGTGTGTGATCTTTAAGGCTAAGGTTAACAAACCTAGAAGAAACCTAGAGCTTATTGTGGATTACCTAGATAGTTTGAGCCTGTGCTCCGCCGCGCGACCTGAATATTCCCAAGCGAGCCAAGCCTTTTGGCGGGCTTTAGCCCTTCCTCCCTACGCTGGGTCCACCAGAAATTAGTTTTGAAGTATACAGCCCGACTGTTTAAGCAACACTCACATCCCATTGATCCCCCAGGATCGATCTCGGTAGTACAATAACTAAGGGCTTGAATATAGGCAAATGTGACCGAGCATTCAGGGATTATTATTTTGACTGGAGCAAGTGGCGGGATCGGACGAGCAACAGCCCTTGCCCTAGGTCAGGAAGGCTTTACCCTGGCATTAGTAGGACGCTCTGAAGAAGGGCTGGCAGAAACTCAGGCCCAAGTCCAAGCGACGGGAGCAAAATCCCAAACCTTTACCCAAGATCTCACTGCCTATGGGTCGCTGCCGGGTTTAGTAGACCGGATTGTTGCTGCCCTTGGTTCTCCCATCGGACTGATTAATAACGCTGGTATGGTCCAAACGGGTTCTTTAGAAACCATGGATCTAGACCAGTGGGACGCTGTTTTGGCCTTAAATCTCAAGGCCCCCTTGGCCCTGATCCAACAGGTAATTCCCCACCTCAGGAACGCCGGAGGCGGGGTGATTGTCAATTTAGCTTCGGTGGCGGGTCTGCGGACTTTTCCCAACTGGGGTGCTTATTGTGCCAGTAAGTTTGGCCTAGTAGCCCTGGGAAGAACCCTTGCCGAAGAATTACGCCCAGACCGGATCCGTGTCTGCACCCTGTGTCCAGGGGCAGTGGATACGGCGCTCTGGAATACCTTGGGGGGTGATTTTGACCGTAGTCGGATGCTAGCCCCCCACACCGTCGCCCAAATGATCGTGCAGATGTTTTTACTCCCGGCTGAGGCAGTACTAGAGGAAGTGGTCCTCATGCCTACCGGTGGCGCTTTGTAACATTAATTTTGGAGATTTTCATGACTCAGACCCCGGATCGTCCTGTGCGCAATGGTCAATATATCGATCTTTCCGATCCCCTTCCTAGCATGATGACCGGGGTAGAAGCGATCATTAATGGTATTGGCGAAGACCTCAGCCGCGAAGGATTACTCAAAACCCCCAAACGGGTTGCCAAATCGTTTCAATTTTTGACCCAAGGCTATAATCAATCCCTGGAAGCCCTGGTTAATGATGCGATCTTTGATGTCGGTCACGATGAAATGGTTTTGGTCAAAGATATTGACGTGTTTAGCCTCTGTGAACATCATCTTTTACCCTTTGTGGGGCGGGCTCATGTGGCCTATATTCCCAATCAAAAAGTGATCGGGCTTTCTAAGCTGGCCCGGATCGTAGAAATGTACGCCCGCCGCCTACAAGTCCAAGAACGGTTGACCCGCGAGATCGCCGAAGCCGTTGACTCGGTACTCAAACCCGTCGGGGTCGCCGTAGTGATTGAGGCCAGCCACATGTGCATGGTTATGCGGGGGGTCCAAAAGCCCAATGCTTGGACCGTCACCAGTTCCATGACCGGAGCTTTTCGTGAAGATCACCGGACCCGGGATGAATTTTTAAACTTGTTACGTCACCAATCGCGTTTTAGCTAGCTTAGGGTCACGGGTTTTGTTAAGATTCGTGTAACTGGCCCGGAGTTCCCTGTGCTGCGCTTAGAACATATCAGCAAAATCTATCCCAGCGGGGAAGTTCTCAAGGATGTTACTTGGGAGGTCAAGGCCGGGGATCGTATTGGCTTGGTAGGCGTAAATGGGGCTGGAAAATCAACCCAGCTCCGTATTGCCATGGGGCTAGAAGAACCCACCAGTGGACAAGTAGTCCGTCCAGCAAGTTTACATATTGCCCATCTCAACCAAGAGTTTGAGGTGGATCCCACCCGCACCGTGCGTGAAGAATTTTGGATGGCCTTTGGGCAGGCCAATATTGCCCAACAGGAATTAACCCGGGTACAACAAGCCTTAGAAGCCGCCACCGCTGAAAATTTAGACCGCTTGATCCATGACTTAGACCGCTACCAACAGCAGTTTGAGGGCTTGGGGGGCTATACCCTAGAGGCCAAGATCGAATCGCTTTTACCCGAATTGGGCTTTGATCCCACCGATGCTGAGCGTTTGGTCAGTTCCTTTAGTGGCGGCTGGCAAATGCGTATGGGCCTAGGCAAGATCCTGTTGCAAAGCCCAGATTTATTGCTGCTCGACGAACCCACAAACCATTTGGATCTAGAGACCATTGAATGGCTAGAGCGCTATTTGCGTGGGCTGACCACACCGATGGTCATTGTCTCCCATGACCGGGAGTTTCTAGACCGCCTGTGTACCCAGATCGTTGAAACCGAACGGGGTGTTTCGAGTAGTTATTTGGGCAATTACTCCAATTACTTGATCCAAAAAGCCGAAAATGAAGCCGCCCAGCTCAGTGCCTACGAGCGCCAAAAGCGGGAACTAGACCGCCAACAGCAGTTTGTAGACCGCTTTCGGGCCAGTGCAACCCGTAGTACCCAAGCCAAAAGTCGCGAGAAACAACTCGATAAGATCGAACGGATCGAAGCTCCCGTTAGTGGCGTCCGTACCTTAAGATTTCAGTTTCCCCCCGCTCCCCGCAGTGGGCGCGAAGTGGTGATCATCAAAGACCTGAGCCACAGTTATGCCGATAAGATCCTCTTTTTAGGGGCTAATTTACTGATTGAACGCGGGGACCGAGTGGCCTTTTTAGGTCCCAACGGCGCCGGAAAATCTACCCTACTCAAGATGATCATGGGTCTAGAGTCCTACGCCGATGGTTTGATCAGCCTAGGGCAACACAACGTTATTCCCGGTTACTTTGAGCAAAATCAGGCTGAAGCCTTGGATCTAGACCGCAATGTACTCGAGACGATCCACGAAGAAGTCCCGGATTGGAAAAACGAAGAAGTCCGGTCTTTACTTGGTCGCTTTTTGTTTAGTGGCGACACGGTGTACAAGGCGGTCCGGGCCTTGAGTGGGGGTGAAAAAGCCCGCTTGGCCCTAGCCCGGATGCTCCTGCGGCCCGCCAACTTATTGATCTTGGATGAGCCAACCAATCACCTGGATATCCCGGCCAAAGAGATGCTAGAAGAAGCGCTCCAAGCCTACGATGGCACCGCGATCTTGGTTTCCCATGACCGCTATTTTATTTCCCAAGTTGCCAACAAGATCGTCGAGATCCGTGACGGAGAACTGCGGGTTTATCCGGGTAATTATGCCTATTATCAAGAGAAGATCGCCGAAGAAGAAGAAGAAGCTAAATTAGCCAAAATTGCGGCCGAAAAAACCGCTAAGGAAGATTTAAAACGCGCCAAGCAAAAGACCAAAAAGGGCAAGTGATCTTGATCTGTTTCTGGGTTGAGTAAAATAGATCTATGCATCATCAGGCGCCGCTAGTGAATCAACTTGAAACCAGTAACGGCTCTTTAATTACGGCTAATTTAGAGCAGTTACGTCAAACCCTGGCCCGCCATCGTCAACAAAAGCATCTGGTTTTACTACAGGATTTTCCCGATCCCGATGCGCTCTCAGCAGCCTGGGCTTGGCGTTTAATTTGCCAGCCCTTTGAGATCACAGTGGATATTGTCTATGCCGGGGCCTTGAGTCACCAGGAAAATATCGCCCTGGTGAAGTTGACCAATCTACCGCTTCAAACGTGGCAAAAAGTCCACAAAAATTTGGCTAATTATCAGGGTGCTGTGCTTTTAGACAATCAGGGCACTACCTGTCAGGCGTTACCTTTTGTTCAAGAGGCCAATATTCCCTTTATTGCCATCATTGATCATCACGAGCCACAAACGCCCATAGAGGCTGAGTTCAGCGATATTCGCCCCTCCCAAGGGGCCACCGCCACGATGATCACCCAGTATCTGCAAGCTGGATGTTTGGTGCAATTTAATAAGCAGAACGCCGAGCACGTCAAGGTCGCTACGGCCCTGATGCATGGAATCCGTTCTGAGACGTTGAATTTACTCGCCGCCCAAGAAGATGATCTGCAAGCTGCGACCTACCTCAGCCGTTTTTATGACAACAAGCTCTTGCAAACGATCCTCCAGAGTGCCCGTTCGCGCCGGGTAATGGATGTGATCCAACGCGCCTTGACCAAGCGGGAGGTCGATAGTGGCTTTTCTGTGGCCGGGGTCGGGTATTTGGCCTATGGTGACCGGGATGCGATTCCCCAGGCCGCGGATTTTTTACTAACCGAAGAAAATGTCCATACAGCGCTGGTGTTTGGGATCATTGCCGGAGAAGATGAGCGGGAAATTTTAACCGGGTCTTTGAGAACCAACAAGATTACGTTAGATCCGGATGAATTTTTAAAAGCCGCGCTTGGTAGCGATACGCAGGGTAAACCCTTTGGGGGCGGTAGACAACGGGCGGGGGGATTTGAAATTCCCATTGGTTTTTTAGGGGGCTTTACGGATGCCCCAGAATATAGCACCCGCAAATGGCAGGTCTATGAACTCCAGATCAAACAGAAATTAGCCCGTTTTATCGATCCTGACAATTAAGCTATGTCCCAAGCTTTTTTTGAACTTGAGATCCCCGTTGATGGGGCCGTGTTACACGCCACCGCCTATCCCGGCACGATAGGGGTGGTTTTTGCCTGTGGCAGTGCCCTTGCTGACCGGGATGGCAATGATCAAGATGTAGGTTTTCGACCCTTGGCCCAGTTAGCGGAACAATTAGCGCTCCAAGGCATGGGTTCCCTACGGTTTGACCGCCGCGGGGTTGGACAAAGTAGCGGTGATTTTGCTGGCCCAGAGATCACCCTCCAAGACTTTGATCAGGTACTTAATCTAGCCCGCCAGCACTTTCAGCACCTTGTGATCCTCAGCCATGCTGAGGGGTGTGGGCTGGGGACCCTAGGGGCATTGCGTCATCAGGTTCAAGGCTTGATTTTAATGGCGCCCCCGGCGTCATCCGCCACCGCCCTTTGGGGATACGGAGTCGCGGCGGAAGAAGCTTTATGTTTAGCCCCACGGGAGCATCAGCCCCAGGCTTTAGCTGTAGTGCAACAGAACTACCGTGACCGTAAACCACTTTTTTTGTTTCGCCCGGTCCTCCAAGTGGCCTGTCCGGTACTGGTGATCCACGGTTTGATGGATTGGGTCTTTCCTCCGGCTGAGTCGGAGCAGATCGCCCATGAACTTCAAAAAATTGGCAAACCAAGCACCCTCGTTCTGCTACCCGGAGTCGATCATTGGCTGATCCAGACTGATCACTACCGGTCCCTAGACCAAAATCTTGAGTCCCACTGGCACATAGACCCAGAGGTTGCTTTAGTTCTAGGGCGTTGGCTACAAGAGAATCTCTAAAGTCCTATGCTAGGGAGGCTGCACCTCGCTATAATTTCTACAAGCGCACCCTGGAGTTATGCTGTGAACTCGACTTTGATCTCTTTAGCCCTCCTTTTTGTGATCCTCTCCGCTGGCCCTTTAGTGATCTTTATTTGGTGGACCCGGACCCGCGCGATGTAATTGGTTTTTATAGTGGTGTGTTCGGTATCAACCATAGCCTTAGGCTTGGCTATATTAGAGCAATAATGGTTTAGCGCTTATCTGCGCGGAGGACATTGACCAATGTGGAAGAATCGACTTACCTGGTTAGCCCTGACAGCTTTTGTCGCTGGGGGTAGTTTTGTGGCAGGATCCTCAATGGGGCAATTGGTTCAAGGTTTCTCTGCCCCCGCCGCCCCTGAACAGTCTTTTCAACCCCAAAATGTCAGCAATAACCCTGGTGTAAGTCCAGTGATCGGGGCGCTGGGACCAAATTTTATTGCCGATGCTGCCGAAAAGGCTGCTCCGGCGGTAGTCAGTATCGACGTAGAAAAAGCAGTCCGTCGTCAAGCTAAGGGCAATAGTGAGCTGCCGCCCTTTTTTCGCGACTTTTTTGGGCGCGACTTTTTTGATGACCGCGGCGGGGAGGGGAACGAAAGACTTAATCCCAATACCCAGGGCCAAGGATCAGGTTTTATCATTGAAGGCAAGGGCCTAATCGTCACCAATGCCCACGTGGTCGAAGGGGCCGATAAAGTCACCGTAGTGCTTAGAAATGGTGACCGCCTGCAGGGTAAAGTCATGGGGGTTGATCCCTTGACTGATGTAGCTGTGGTCCAAGTCCAAGCACCCAAACCATTGCCTACGGTCAAGCTCGGCGATTCTAACAAGCTGCGTCCCGGAGAATGGGTGATTGCTTTAGGGAACCCTCTGGGGTTTAGCAATACGGTGACCGCCGGGATCATTAGCGCCCTCAATCGCTCTAGTTCCGAGATCCGCATCGGTGATAAACGGGTGGATTTTATCCAAACTGACGCAGCGATC
>JANNOF010000200.1:0-3094 GCA_031398925.1 Gloeobacteraceae cyanobacterium SOY_34_metabat_371
CCTGGTCGTTTTTTGGTGCTGATGCCCTATGGCAAAGGGGTCAATCTTTCGCGCCGGATCCGCGATGAAGAACAACGCCATCGGCTCCGGGCCTTAGCGATTTTGATCAAACCAGAGGGTATGGGGTTACTCGTTCGCACCGAGGCTGAAGGAGTGGACGAGCAATCGATCATTGATGACCTTGAGGCCCTCAAACAGCAGTGGGAAAAGATCCAACAAAAAATGTTGACGGCCCAAGCCCCTGCGATGCTCAACCGGGATGAAGACTTTATTCAGCGGATCCTCCGGGATACCTACTCCAATCAAGTTAACCGCATCGTAGTAGACAGTGCTTTTGGGCAAAAGCGGGTTAAGCAACATTTACTGTCTTGGAACAGTGGGCGGATGCCCCAGGGACTTTATGTCGAGCATCACCGGGAACGGGTAGCCATTTTAGAGTTTTACCGCATCAATGCGGCGATTCGCGAAGCCCTCAAACCCAGAGTGGATCTGCCCTCAGGGGGGTATGTGGTGATCCAACCCACCGAAGCCCTGACCGTGATTGATGTCAACTCCGGGAGTTTTACCCGTTCGGCTACGGCCCGTGAAACGGTGCTTTGGACCAATTGCGAAGCCGCCACAGAGATCGCGCGTCAACTGCGGTTGCGTAATATTGCCGGGGTGATCATTGTTGATTTCATTGATATGGAATCCCGTCGGGACCAGCTCCAAGTCCTGGAGCACTTCTCCAAAGCGCTGAAGTCAGATAAATCCCATCCCCAGATCGCCCAACTCACCGAATTGGGCTTGGTTGAACTGACCCGTAAGCGTCAAGGTCAGAGTATTTACGAAGTTTTTGGCCATAGCTGCCCCACCTGTGATGGCCTCGGACTTTTGGTCAATTTACCGGGTATTGCACCCCATAGAGATGCCCTTGATCCCGTGGCTGCCCTAGGGGAATATCCCTTGTCAGCCAGTGCCGACGACAATGAGTATGGATTAGGGGGAGAATCAGAATTTTCTGACGAACCCAAAGAAGCGGATCTGATGATGCCCCATCCGACCTTTCGCAATGACCGTCGTCCTTCCCGTGCTCCTGCCCCTAACCGTACCCCCATTCGAGAACGGTCAGAGCGGATCGAGCGGACCCCAGAGCGTAGTACGGACCGGACGGTGGACCGCACCAGCCCGACTGCGGATCGCAATAAACGCCGTAATCCACGCGGAAGTCGCCTCCCCCGTACCGAAGTCATCCCAGCACCCCAACCGGCATTGCCTACGGTGATCCCGGCCCAGACTCCGCCTCCATCCTTTTTATCCCCCTTAGAGCAGGTGCCCCTAATCCCTGTGCCCATTTCGCCACCGGTAATCATTGCTCCGGTTGTGGCTCCCCCGGTGATCGCCCCACCCGTGGTTGCTCCGCCCGTCGTCGCATCACCGGTAGAAGTACAGGCCCCTGAACCTGAGGAAATCGAGCGTTTGGTTCCCCCACTCGTCGCTCCACCGCCCCCCTTGATCCCGCGCGAACCGGTCTTGGCCACCAGTCGGGAAACGATGATCCTCTCTGTATCCCCGCCCCCGACGGTAGTTGAGGAACCGCCCCCCAATCGCCGCCGCCGCCGTTCCAAAAAAGAGGAATCAGAGCCAACGGCGGATACCCCAGAGGAAGGCTAAGTTCCTGTTAGTTTATTGGATCGGTCCTTGGGTTGCGCCGGAGAAGAACTGCTGCACATAGGGGTTCTCACTCTGTTCGATGTCAAGGACTGATCCTTGCCACTGGATCAGCCCTTGGTGGAGCAAGATCAAACGATCCGCCGTACGCCGGATGGTACTGTGCTGGTGGGTCACCACTACATAGGCCGCAATATTGCCACGGCCTAAGTCCCGGATCAAATCTTCGATCACCGTTGAGGCCACAGGGTCCAGCCCCGCCGTAGGTTCATCAAAAAGCAGGATCTGGAGCTGCTCATTTTGTTCCGAGGGGTCTTCGAGGATAGCGCGGGCAAAGCTAACCCGTTTGCGCATGCCCCCAGATAAAGATGCCGGGTAGAGGTCTTCAATATCCTTAAGGCCGACTTTGGCTAGGGTTTCGGCAACTAATTTTCGGATCTTAGGGGCTGGTAATTTGCCTTTTTGATAAAGTCTAAAGCCGACATTCTCTTCAACCGTAAGGGAGTCAAAAAGTGCGGCCTGCTGAAAAACCATCCCCACCTGTACCACATTAGCCGGTCCTAAGGACTCAGCCGGGGCACCACCGACGAGGACAGTTCCTTGATCCGGCGCTAAAAGGCCACAGATCAGCCGTAGGATCGTTGATTTTCCAGTTCCTGAAGGCCCTACCACCGCAAGGGCCTCCCCGCGGTGAAGTTCGAGGTCTACGCCCGCTAGGACAGTTTTACTGCCAAAGCGCTTATGGATCTGTTTCAAAGCAACCAAGGGTTCAGGGGTAGACATAGGGGTATTAGCGTCATAACGTTACTACTCTAACAGCAGGTGCTGGGGCCTAAAATGCTGCCTCTTTAGGTATTAATAAGCAGAAGTTATGAATAAAGTGTGAATAATTACCGATCTTGGGGCGGACACCCCTGACAATGGGTATGACTAAGGTTGATCAGACACTGGTTTCCTGACTCAATCTTGCTCAGGTCCCCAAGGAAGTTCCTATGAACCCTGCATCTTCTGTCTCCCAAAATCAAGTTCATGCCCAATGGCTCCAAGGTTTACTGGCAATTGCCTGGGCTGATGGATCCCTACAAGCTCAAGAAGAACATCTTTTACAAAACTTGATTCCTGAACTCGATGCCCAGGCTACCAAGCCGCTTACTCCGCCGGACTTGGCCTATTTAGCTGCCGATCCGACCCAAGCGAGATATTTTTTGCGTACTGCCGTGGCGGTTGCTCTAGCCGATGGCATCTATAGCCCTAAGGAAGAAGAAGTACTCCGTCAATTTTGTATTGCCCTCGGCGAAGATCCAGCGCTATTAAAACAGTTGCGCCGCGAAGTAACGGGTCTTGGTCCTAATCCACTCCAACGCGCTAAAAATTGGCTAGATCACGTGGATGTGCGTCAAGACCGACTGGCTCGGCTCCTCTGTTCCCTGATCCCTGGTCAGTG
>JANNOF010000210.1:0-4612 GCA_031398925.1 Gloeobacteraceae cyanobacterium SOY_34_metabat_371
GTGATGATCCGGGCCAAAGTTGCGCTCTAGAACGGTCAAACTGCGCCGCAGCAAGGGTTCTGCTTCGATGTACCGTCCGTGATGGGTGTAGAGCGTCGCTAAATTGCTGAGGGTCCGGGCCACATCCGGGTGCTCAGGCCCTAGGGCCTGCTCGCGGATCTTCAAACTACGCTGAAAAAGGGGTTCCGCTTGGGTAAATTCCCCTTGACGGAGGTAAATAAGGGCCAATTCATTGAGACTCGCTGCCACTTGGGGATGCTCAGACCCCAGTAAACCCTCCCGGAGCAGGACTACTTGCTGTGCTAGGGGCAGCGCTTCGGTAAGTTTACTACTACTGACTAGGGCTGTAACCTGGGCCGCTAGGCGTTCTATTTCCTGTAGGGGGGCTAGGGCTGGTCTTAGGGACTGGGCAATCAGAGGAAGGGGGGCAACTAAAAAAAATGCCAGGCAGAGACCACAAACAAAACTGAGTTTGGGGTTCATGCTACTCATTCCCTTCCTCAGCCTGGTCTACAGGCGTTATGGCCGTACACCTTTAATTTTGGCATCCCGACACCCGGATCGATACCAAAACTTTATCAGTCGTAAAACCACAACATGTTATTTCCTTGGGTGACCGGGTCGCCAGCTAAACCAGCAGTGACCGTCCGGTCTACGGGCAATAGCGGGGTGGCCGCAGGGAGGTGTACCGTCGAAGTCACCTGGTTTCCTTCTAGGTACCAGACGGCATTCTCGCCACTGAGGGTATTGCGCCAAAGAACTTCGGCCTTCCCATCGCTGCTGAGATCACGAGCACATTGGATCTGCCAGTTGGGATCATTCAAGGAGGGTAGGGTGAGCGTAGCGAGCAATTGAGTGCCTTTCATTTGCCAGATACGCACCTCCCCAGTGGCTTTTTGCCAATAGAGGTCCGGTCGGCGGTCGCCATTGCTATCGCCGACCCCAACGATCCGCCAACTGACATCAGACTCTGTAGGTAAATTCACACTAGATTTACGGGTAGTGCCGCTCATGATCCAAACCCGATTGGCCCCCGTGACTTTATTTCGCCAAAAAATATCTGCTTGACGGTCTCCGTTAGTGTCTTCTGCACCCACGATCTGCCAGTTCAGATCCGGTTCGGCGGGTAAATTTACAATAGACTGGCGCGTTGTGCCATTCATCAACCAAACGCGATTGGCCCCTGTGACTTTATTGCGCCACACCAAGTCTGGTTTTCTGTCGGGGGGTTTGCTCAAATCACCATTGCCCCCCAGTTCCCAATTGAGGTCAGTTTCGGCGGGTAACTCGACATAGAGCTGAAAGGTAATGCCCTGCATCAGCCAGACCCCGTTACGGCCAGGGCTAGAGGCACCAATATTACGCCAGACCAGATCCGGTTGGGCATCGCAGTTGAAGTCACTAAGCGCACAGGTCGTACTTTGCGCTGATACCAGCATGGTTCCTAGGACCAAGCTCGCCAGCCCTGCCCAACAACTTTTAAGCCACCACTTATATTTATGTTTTGATCTTTGGCGCATAATGCTCCTTTTTACTCAGTGGGCAATGGCGGACCAGGGACTTGTGGCCCCAGGGGTTTGTGTGGTGCTTGATAAACCTGCTTGGGTTTGCAGCGTCGCCCCATCTAGAACACGGGGCAGATAGGCTGTAGCAACCACGGTTGTGTCTTGCATGACCCACAAAGCAGTCTCACCACTGAGTTGATTGCGCCAGAGGATATCGGCACTTCCGTCCGCTTCGCCTACCACTTGGCCTAGCTTAAGACGGGTAAAATCCCCGACGCCGACGACTTCCCAACTGAGGTTAGGAACTTCATTAAAAGGATCACTCGGTTGATAGGTACCCTGGCTGACATACCAAACCCGGACCTGACCCGTGGTCCGGTTACGCCATACAAGATCAGGGCGTGTGTCTCGATTAAAATCCCCTGCGCCTACGACCTGCCAGTTGAGGTCTGCTTCTGTGCCTAGATTTAGAACGTTACTTAGTGCCGTGCCATTCATAAACCAGATCCGTACTTGCCCCGTGGCGCTGTTTTGCCACAGCAGATCAGGGCGCGTATCACGATTAAAATCAGCGGCGGCAACAATCGCCCAAGCAATGTCCGGCTCGGCGGGTAAAGGTAAGGGGGTATAGGCAGTGATATTGCCGTCATCCTCATCTTCGGAGAGCGACCAAGCAACATTTTGACCCGTGCGGTCATTGCGCCACACAATGTCAAGGTCGGCGCTGTCACCGAAATTGCCGGTACCTACGATCTGCCAGTCAAGGTCAGTTTCCGCCGGGATCCCTTGGTCTTCTAAGTGGGTAGCACCACCCATATACCAGACGGTATTGGCCCCGGTAAGTTGATTGCGCCAGAGAATATCGGTGCGACCATCGCAATTGAGATCGCCGTTAGTGCAAGATATGGGTTGGGCTGAACTGGTTAATGCCGCAGTCGCCAGGATCAGTAAGAGGGCGCTAGCAGTCAGAAGGCGTTGCGGGCGGTAAAACGGAGTATTCATGGGACCACTCGCTAAATTGATCGGAAGAAGTTTAGAATCAGGGGATTAACTATTGTGGACCGGGACCGACAGCTTAGTAACCTAGTTATGAAAAAAGACATTAAAGAAATTTTGCCCCTGATCCGGTTACGGAATCGAGCGAACCTGCCTACAAGGAAAGTAAGACTGTCCTGCTCACCCCGTGACCGATGAAAGTAGCTTGTACGTTACCCGTCGATGAAGAGTCGATACCCACTAACCGTGATGGGTTGGATCGTTTGGCCTGTCGGCTCAAGCCCCTGTTTCGTCAGCGTGAGCATTATTGCCATTGCGGGGATTGGAGCCTAGCCGCCCGGAGACAGGCGGTGGGTGCGGTAGAGGCAACCCTCAGAGAAAATGGTCTGGCTTTTTTTGTAAAAGAAGTTACCCAGATCTGTCAGGCTTATTTGCGGCAAAAAAATTATTGGCGCTTTGCTAGTCGTCCGCTTGATCCTGACGACTTTGTGATGGAAGTGCTGATCCGTTTGACCACCTATCGGCTCCAGGAATTTGATCCAGAGCGGGGCCACTTTACTTCTTGGTTGCGGGCCAGTGTGTTGCGCAGTACCTATACCGAACTGAAGCGTCGGCAAGACCCCTACTGGGGACGGCCTGCCCTGGGTACCCGTGCCCAGCATTCACAGTTTCAAGCGCGGGCTTTGGCTGAGTCAACTTCTTTGGACCTGCTGGTGGGTGAATCTAAGGCGCCCCTCCATGAAGTAATTCCCAGTGAGGCGTCCAGCCCAGAACGGCTGCTACTTGAAGAACAGTGTGCCTGTCGTTTTCGGGAAGCCTTGGGTTTACTCACCACCGAAGAACAGGTGCTTGTGGAACGGGCTTTTCTCTATGATGAGACCCATGAAACCATCGCCCGGTCCTTAGGGGTCTCACGGGTGGCGGTTACGCGTAGATTGGGGCGTATCTGTGACCGCCTAATGGACCACCTAGGCACTACTTTTTGCGAGGAGTGTAGTGGCACTGATTTTGGACGCGAACTGTTTACTGGAGGTTGGTATGAATAATGATCCTGAACATCAAATGGAACCCCTAGCGGCGTTGGTCAAAAAATCGGGCTGGGTACGCCCTGCCCCTTTAGCTCAAGTGGCCCCTGTGCGGGGGACGGCCGCCATCGTACGGTGGTTGCCCAGTCTTGCAGTAGCAGGGCTTGCCCTCTTCATGGTCCCCGCCCTACTGCCCCAAAGCCCCCCGGTCTCTGATCCGGCGGAGGTGTTTGAACTTCAAAGTTTACCTGCGGTTCCTGAATCCTGTACGCCTCAAGACAAAACTAAGCCCGTAGTGCCGCAGCCAGAGCCTCAGGTTACAGAACCCCCCAAGGAAGATCCATGCTAAAACGTTTTTGGCTACTAGGGAGTCTACTGCTGGTTTTGAGTAGTCCTCTAGCAGCACAACCCCCGCAGGTAAGTCCCTCGGAAATTTCCCGCCTGGGTCCGCGTGTCCTTGAATTCAGCCGTACCCGTTCGGTACGCAGCCGTCAGCAACCCAAATTAGACGTGATCGTCTATTCCAAAGCAGACCTCAAACCCAGTGAGCAGGTGGCCCTCGAAGAATTGGGGGTCGATCCCAACCAAGCCCGTCAGGGCGGGGCCGTTGTCTCAGCAACCGCCGGGGTACTCCGTGCGCTGGGTCAGATGAACTTTGTGGTGCATGTGAATGACCGGACACTCCTTAAAATGGACAGCTCCATTGCCCGCTCGGTTGTGGATCTAGAGCGCGATAGCGGCAAAAAGAACCGCCCCATGATGGTGGAAGTCACCCTAAGTCCGGGGTTAAACACCGAACAAAAACAGCAACTATCGGGCTTTGGTTTAGATCCCGAGGAAATAGTACAAGAGCGCGTGCGTGGTCAGGTAGAAGTACAGCGCTTAAAAAACTTGGCTAATCTGGATTTCGTCCAGTCTGTCTCCCAGCCTGAGCCATCGGATCTCCTGCAAACGATTGCGCCTAAGCCTATTCAGGCTACGGCTAGTCTAACCAAACTGGATACGCTGCATCGGCGTGGTTTTATGGGCAATGGCGTAAAAGTTGCGGTAATTGACAGCGACTTTGATCTTAACCATCCCCAGTTG
>JANNOF010000229.1:0-5530 GCA_031398925.1 Gloeobacteraceae cyanobacterium SOY_34_metabat_371
GCGCCGTCCGATGGCAATTGGCTTTCTGGGTGACGAAGTACGGCGGATGCTCACGGTAGGTGATGGACAATTGTTGTAGTGCGCTAGGAGAATGCGTTGTGGGTATTGACATCCGCCAAGATGACCTCTCCTCTGCAGAGGTTCACTCGCTCATTGCCGAACATCTCTCTGGCATGCATAGCAACTCCCCGCCTTGCCACGTTAATGCCCTCGCGATTCAGGACCTCAAAGCGCCGGATATCACCTTCTGGACGGCGTGGATGGACGGAATTCTGTGCGGGTGCGGAGCACTAAAGGAACTGGACCCGCTGACCGGCGAGGTCAAATCAATGCGCACGCGCTCGGCCTTTTTGCGTCGCGGTGTCGGGCAAGCCATCCTCAATGAGATCATTCGTACGGCCCGTCAGCGCGGATACTCACGTCTTCTTCTCGAGACGGGCACTGGCCCAGCCTTTAAGCCCGCGCATGGGCTCTATCAGCGCAATGACTTCGATTGGAGCGGCCCATTCGGCGAATACACCGCCACAGACTTCAATGTGTTTATGATCAAGGATCTCGTCTAGACATGGTGCGGTCTAAAGCCGAGGTTCAGCTACTCTACCCAATGGGATTAGAAGTAGAAACCCAACGCGCAATACTTCGTCAATAGCTACAGGATCTCAAGATTGATTCTGATGTTTACACTAAAAATCAACTCTTTTCCTAACGCACCATGAAACCAATGCCTGCACTTTTCATCAGCCACGGTGCTCCTACCCTCGCCCTTGGGCCATCCGCCGCCCATGATTTTCTCCAAGGCTTAGGATCTTTAGTCGAACGACCCCGCGCCATTTTGGTGGTCTCCGCCCATTGGGAATCTCCACAACCCCTGGTGAGTACCGCGCCAAATCCTGCCACAATCCACGACTTTTATGGTTTTCCTAAGGCACTCTATCAGGTGCAATACCCCGCACCGGGTGCACCGGATTTAGCCCACGACGTAGTGGCCTTATTATGTGCCGCCAATTTCACACCCCAGATCCACCCTACGCGCGGTTTGGATCATGGAGCGTGGGTCCCGTTGATGCTTGCCTATCCTCAAGCCGATATTCACGTAACCCAGCTCTCCGTGCAAACCCATCTCGGGCCAGCCCATGCACTGCAACTGGGGCGGGCTTTAGCGCCCTTAACGCAACAGGGGGTACTGATCATGGGTAGTGGCAGTGCCACCCATAATCTAGAGGAGTTATATAGAGGTGCTGAGCCGATGGCTCCGCCCTCTTGGGTGACTGAGTTTGAAGAGTGGTTGACAGCTAAACTTTTGGCTCAAGACACTACGGCCCTTTTGAATTACCGCGAACAAGCCCCCTATGCCCAACGCAATCATCCCACCGAAGAACATCTGTTGCCGCTTTTTGTAGCCCTCGGAGCCAGCACAGGAAAAACCCAGATCCTGCACAGTAGCTATTCCTACGGGGTACTGAGTATGGCCGTGTATTACTTTGGAACAGAGGCGCTGCCTGACTTAGATCGGAAGTAAAACTAGGGAAACAACGGATCCGGCTAGACGCTGGGTCTCTCCTTGTTCAAGGATCGCAAAGGCATTAACGCCACTGAGATTAACAAAATTACCAGAATTATCGGATCCCGTGGGGGTAAAGTTCCCGTTTAAAAATTGACCCCGCAGATAATGCCTCCGGTCGCCCCCGGCCTGGAGATCCTGAGTCAAGAACGCTTCCGTGGTTTTTAAAAGCCATTGATCCGCCGGGTAGCCCCTAAATTTTTGGAGGGCTGGGTAGACTGTCAACCAAAATCCCACCAATGCGGAAACCGGATTACCGGGCAAGCCCCAATAAAGGGTATTACCCCAGTGGGCAAAGGTCAAAGGTTTACCGGGCTTAAGATTGACTTGACGAACTAAAATTTCGGCGCCTAGGGTTTCCAGGACTGATTCAACATAATCAAAGGCCCCGACGGAAACGCCCCCTGTAGAAACAATAAAATCAACACCAGCACACTGTTTAAGTACTGCTTCTAAGGCTTCGGGTTGATCCGGCACAATGCCCATGGGTTGCGGGATCCCACCACACTGACGGACCAAGGCTTCGAGGACCAATTGGTTGGAATCGGGGATCTGACTCCCGGTTAGACAGGTCCCCACGGAGACTAATTCATCGCCGGTGGAAAGAATTGCCACCACTGGAGGACGGTATACCGGGCTTGTTGCTTGATTAATACTGGCTAGGACCCCAAGTTCTATGGGGGTGATCTGCCGACCTACGGGGATCAAATTATCCCCTTGTTGCTGAAAGCTGCCCTTGGCCCGGATAAATTGCCCAGCTCGAGGAGGACTCAGAATCTGTACCCGTTGATCTGGGGTGAGGGTGGCTTTTTCTTGCATGACCACTGCCTCCGTCCCCACCGGGAGCATGGCCCCGGTCATGACGCGACTACACGTTCCTGGTGTGAGCATCTTGTGGGGCACTACCCCAGCCGGGATCGTTTCGATTAGTTCTAGGGGATCTTTCCAGTCTGCCTCTAGGCAAACGGCATAGCCATCCATGGCCGAGTTATCCCACAGGGGTAGGTCTGTAGGTGCTAGGACGGGATGCGCCAGGATGCACCCTAGACTGTTAAGCAGGGGCAGATCCACGGCCTGAGGAGCGGGGACCCGTCCTAAAACGAGTCCTTGCACCGCCTCCACCGAGAGCATTAACCCGCCTTGACGAGGGCCGGACGCTGCACGACCACTTTATCGATCAGGCCATACCCAGCAGCTTCATCTGGAGACATATAAAAGTCCCGCTCGGTATCTACTTTGATCCGGTCTAGGGGTTGACCCGTATGTTGCGCCAGCAATTCGTTGAGTTGCTGCTTGATATAGAGGATCTCTTTGGCCCGGATCGCAATATCCGTAGCCTGGCCCTGAGCGCCCCCCAAGGGCTGGTGGATCATGATCCGAGCGTTGGGTAGGCTAAAGCGTTTGCCGGGGCTTCCTGCGGCTAGGAGAAAGGCACCCATGGACGCAGCAAAGCCCACACAGATCGTTGAAACCTGAGGGCGGATCTGTTGGATCGTGTCATAGATTGCCATGCCCGAAGTGACCGATCCCCCAGGAGAATTGATATAAAGGGCAATATCTTTTTCGGGGTCTTCAGCCTCTAAAAACAACAACTGGGCCACGATGAGATTGGCGACCATATCATCAATGGGTGTGCCCAAGAAAATAATGCGCTCCCGAAGCAAACGCGAGAAAATATCGAAGCTGCGCTCCCCACGGGAAGACTGTTCTATGACGGTTGGGATCATGGCCTATTCCAGTGCTTTTTCTAATGTAACCTAGTCTTTGCCGTCTCCCCTAACCCATGCATCCAGCGCTTTCTTCCCCTGCGGTATATTTTCCCCTAGCCCACGGTCGCTATGAAGTCGCAGCGGGCCTAAAGCCCTTGGGGACTGACTTCGGACACGGGGCGCGGGATCACCATGTTTTTCAATTTGATGATCAATTTGCCCTGTACCGTGGGGCAAAACAGGAGGCGCGTCGGGAGCGCTTGAGCAAGTATTTCCAAACCCAGCGTTTTGAGCCCCCCGTAGCCCAAGCAGTTACGGCATGGATTCTAGACCGCTTGGTCCATGAACATCCAGCATTATTTAATCGGACGGTGACGGATCAGCAGACGCTTCTAACGTGCACGTTAACGGGTGAGACCCTGCGCTTTGATCGGGAGTTAACCCTAGGTACACCCAGTAGCTACAGTTCGGCTCTTGATGCCCTAGCGATGCAGATCCAAGAAGATATGGCCGTGGTGCGTTTGGGTACGGACTGTCCCCATTTTTTAAGTGCGGTGCACCTTTGTTTTCCCAATCACTGGGCAGCGGAGGAAAAAATAGGCCGTGACTTTGCCTTGATCCACCAGCCAGTACCGGGTATGACCAAGCTCAACCAAGCCGGGGCAGATTTGATGCAAACGCTGATCAACCGGGGGCCTTTTGTGCGCTTTGCGTGGGGGTTAGCTACGGATAGTTGGCTTAATCATCATCCTGAGCCGCCGCCAACTATTGATCCCCGGCTTTGGCAAGGACGGGCCTTTGATCCGCTTAATCCCCAGCTTTATCTGCGAATTGAGCGTCAGGTATTGTGGGGCTTACCCCACGTTGGGGCGTTGATTTTTACGATCCGTACCTACTTTCGCCCGGTCTCCCAACTCGATCTACACTCCCATGGTCTTTTGTATCAAGCCTTGGCTTCCATGTCCCCTGAGGCTCAAGTCTATAAAGGCGTAGCGGGTACTTTGCCTGAGATCTTACACTTTCTAAGCCCTTAGGCCCTTGGGTTCACCTAGCCCTAAGGTAGAGGTCTAGACTTCGTGACTCCGTTAAAATTGGAGTAGTTCATAGGTATTTTCATGCAGATCAAATTGGTTTTTGCATTGTTGGGATTGTGTTTATTGGCTCCTGCCAGCTATGCACAATGTACCGCCCTTAAAGTTGTGGGATCGGGGTTAACTTCGTTAAATAAAGCTATTTCTCCCCCGTCAACTATCATTACCGGCAATAACTGGAATGGGGACTTTATTGTCCCTCCTGGTGCTCGGTACCGTCGTTATGTAACACGGGTTAAAACCGATAAAAACGGTCAATACGATCTTAAAATGGTCCTTAAATATAATGACGATCGAGGCGATGTAGCTTACGAGCAACCCGCTCGTCCTATGGGGAACAATGATACTTTTACGATGACCGGAAGACCGCGTTCCTCAAAACAGCAGCCTTTTCAAGTGAATGTGCTTGTGGGTGGACCTGCCGTGGTCGGCAATGTGGTCACAGTCACGGTGAATGGTTGTACCAAGTAAATTCATCCTATCCTTGGGGATAAACTCAGTATCCTTAAGGATACGCATTCGGTTTTGAGCATGGGAACAAAGTACCAAGGCAGCCTAGAGGCGATCCAGGCGCTCAACTGTTACATTAAGTTGATCCGTTGTGCTGATTCGGTGACAGCAAGGGTTCACCGCCACTTAGAAGCGGTACATTTATCCGTTAGTCAATTTGGCGTTTTAGAAGCCATTTATCATCTGGGTCCCTTGTGCCAAAAAGACCTAGGGATCAAGTTGCTCAAAAGTGGCGGCAATATCACCGTAGTGATTGACAACCTCGAAAAACGTCAGTTAGTCCGGCGTGAACGTGCCCCCAACGACCGCCGCATGATTTTGATCCATCTCACGCCGGTGGGCACAACGCTGATCGAGAAGATCTTTCCTGATCATGTGCAAAAAATTATCCATGATTTGCAGGTGCTCCGCCCTGAAGAACAACGGATTTTGGAACAGTTATGTGGTCGGCTGGGCAAAGGGCAAAGCGGTAGACTTGAAAATCTAGAGCAAATGCTTTAATATTGAATTATCTAAACAAGGAGGGTTTGATGATCACCGTACGTCCTTCCCAAGAGCGCGGTCACGCCAATCACGGCTGGTTGGATAGCTATCACACCTTTTCCTTTGCCAGTTATCAAGACCCCCGGCACCAGAGCTTTCGCCAGTTACGGGTAATT
>JANNOF010000251.1:0-6960 GCA_031398925.1 Gloeobacteraceae cyanobacterium SOY_34_metabat_371
GCCCAGCTAGCGTATATGAGATGCTGCCTTCAACGCAAGAGGTGGGGAAGTATGATTTACAAATTAACTATACAAACTGTATTCATTGCAAAACATGTGATATTAAGTGTCCGTTTGAAAATATAGATTGGACTGTACCCGAAGGCGGGGGCGGCCCGAAATATACTGAAACCTGAATAAAGAGACCTGGCTTAGATTATTTGACATTTTAATAGAGGAACTCACATGGCGCACTTTTACGCTTCTTGCCCGACGGGTATGGCTGAATTAGTTGAAAAAGAACTAGAGCGCACAAAGGATCACGGGCATTTGCAGTATTTGGCCCGTCATTATGAACAGTTTTTTCAAGAAGCCTACGATACTTGGCATCATTACGAGCGCAATCTCGTACGGGCCTTTCGTCATTTTCAAGACCAAGGCAATTTAGATATTCTCACCTGTGGGGCGACCCACGGTTATTTGCCCCTGATGCAAATGTACCCCCAAGCGGTATGGGCCCAACTCAAAGTAGCGGTGGAGAGCTATGCTGAAGCCTTTGGAAAAGCACCCAAGGGGATCTGGCTGGCTGAATGTGCCTACTTTCCTGGGCTAGAGCGGATGTTGGCAGATATTGGGCTGCGCTATTTTATTACCGATGCCCACGGGGTCTTGTATGCCAAACCACGGCCCCGTTATGGTCCCTATGCCCCGGTCTTTTCCCATAGTGGGGTGGCGGTTTTTGGGCGGGATTACGAATCTAGCCAGCAGGTATGGAGTTCGGAGGTAGGCTATCCCGGTGATCCGGTGTATCGGGAGTTTTACAAAGATTTAGGCCACGAAGCAGAGTATGAATATATCAAGCCCTACATTATTCCCAACGGAATCCGCAAGAATACCGGGATCAAGTACCACCGCATCACCTCACGGGCGGGTTCAATGGACCGCAAGGAACTCTACGACCCCTATTGGGCTAAAGAGAAAACAGCGGATCATGCGGCTAACTTTATGCACAACCGGGTGCGTCAGATCAATTATCTCCACGGGTTAATGGGGCGTGAACCCATTGTCATTTCACCCTATGATGCCGAACTTTTTGGACACTGGTGGTATGAAGGGCCTTGGTTCTTAGATCGTTTGATCCGTAAGTCGTATTTTGATCAAAGTACCTATGCCATGACCCATTTGGCGGAGTACCTCCAAAACAATCCTACGCAACAGGTTTGCCAACCGGCCCAATCCAGTTGGGGGGCTCGGGGCTTTCATGAATACTGGCTTAATGACACCAATGCCTGGATCTATCCCCATTTGCACAAAGCCACTGAACGGATGATTGAATTAGCCCGCCGCGAACCACAAAACGAACTAGAGTGGCGGGCCCTTAACCAATGCGCCCGTGAACTGCTGTTGGCCCAATCCTCAGACTGGGCGTTTATTATGCGTACGGCAACGATGGTGCCCTATGCGGTCCGCCGCACCCGTTCGCACCTGCTGCGCTTTAACAAGATCTTTGATGATCTCCATCAAGGCACCGTCGATCAGGCATGGCTACAAAAAGTAGAATACCTGGATAATATCTTTCCTGAGATCAATTACCGGGTGTATCGACCGCTTTAGTTTTTAAATCCGCGCATGATCTACTAAAAAAATCGAGGTAATTTATGGATGTGATGGCATTTTTTCGCCGTTGTGAAGGGCGCTGGTACTCTCAGCGCGTCAGTCATCATTTAGCCTTTCGCCGCCAAGAAAAAGGGTCTTCTGAGATCGCCATTAGCTGTCTGCCCGCCAGCGATCCCCAGGTCCAAGCGCTCTGTGCCCTCCATCAAGTCGATCCAGCGTTAGCTACGGGTGGGGCCTTAGTCAGTTGGCGGGGGGTACTCCAGGGCGATACCCTCAACCACGATGGACAATCCCTTTTAGTCCCCATTCCCGATCTTGACGACCCGGCCACGGGTGCCTTACTGCGCGATCTAGGCTACGCCGAACAGGTACCCGTAGCGGGACGCTATCGCTTTGATCAAGAAGGGGCCATGATCTTGGCGACAACCTATAACGAAACCGAATCGGAAGAACGGTTTTGGTTTCAGGGGGAGAATGTCCGTTTACGTCCCAGGACGTTAAAACGGTGGGGGGGCTTGAGTATGACTACTTTTTGTTCGGAGATCCGTTTAGTGGAGGGGGAATCTTTGCAAGACCCGCCCCAAGCAGCCACACTCCGCGACCGTTTGGGTCTGGTGGATCTGGCGGAGGATAAGGTTTTTGCCCAGAGTCATTCACCGTGGGGTGGATAATATTTTAAGCTTTAAAAAAAATCAAGATTAGCGGTACAATCTCCACAGTTACGACGTGCAGATTAGATCCAAGGCTTAACAGGATACCGTTAGCCTGGAAATTTTTGACATCACACCTCCAGGATAAACCCATGGCTGAATTGATCAAAATTGAAAATCCCCAGAGTATTGAAGTTCATGTGAGCGGTCCAGACGGGGCCAATCGACTCTTTGTCTACACCGGAACCGCTGTATTTTTGCTCGAAGGCCCAGAATATGGTTGGAAAGCCGATATCCTTAAATTTGTGCCCCTAGAGATGCCAGGTGGGAGTAAGCGCGTCTTTACCCGCCGCCAGATCCATAAAGCGGTTGCCACTGCCTCTTTATCGGCGATCTACAATCCTGGGAACACCGCCTCGGCGGGTTGGGCCATCGATCAAGTAGATGCGGATTGGGATGATGAAACAGGTCACGTTTGGATCGAGACCAAATTGGCCGTTAACGGCGAAAAAGCGGCTATGGTCCGCATTAGCTATCAAGTGATGGTCCTAGCCCAATTAGAAGCCTAGTGGCGGCAAGGATCAAGACTCGATAAAGTGGGTGAAGACCCACCCCTATAACCGATGACTCCTACCACCATTCTTTTAATTCTGTCCGCCATTGCACCCGCTTTGGTTTTATTAGGACTGGTTTCACTGCATATTCGTAAACCCTGGGATTTAGTCCTGCCGCGTCCTTGGTGGATGATCCTGTGGGCTGTGGTAGCAGGAGTGGTTTCGGCTTACCTCGCTTTAGTGGCTGAAGAAGCATTATTCATTGCTCCTTGGACGATCACTTCCCTGGGGGCACTGGCGTTCTTTACGCTCTTTGCGGTGGGTCTGGCCGAAGAAGGGGCCAAATATATTGTGATGCGGGGTATGCTCTGGCGGCTTAAACCCTTTAGTGAACCCTATGATGGGGTACTTTTGGCGGCGGCGGTGGGTCTTGGTTTTGGTGCCGCTGAAAATATCAAATACGTCCTAAATTTGGGCTTTGAAACCGCATTGATCCGGGCAGTCACGGCTGTTCCCCTCCACGGTATGTTGGGGGTGATCCTGGGGGCCTATTTAGGACGGGCTAAGGCATTGGAGCTTGCTGATGGCAAAACCCGTTGGGGCTTAATGTTTGGCGGTTTAGCTTGGGCGATTATCGGGCACGGGATCTATAACTTTTTAGCTTTTCAAAGCAATCCTCTAGCGGAAGCGCTTTTGTGGGTCTGCTTAGGGGTCACTGCGGTGATCAGTTGGCGGTTGATCCTGTGGACCCGTAGTTTATCGCCGACGTGGGGCGGGACGGGGGAATTGGCCCCTGTGCCCTTTATTCCCCCGGTAGTCACCCCCCGTACTCCTTGGGTGGCGGCGGGACTGGGACTATTGCCGGGGATCGGTCAGATGTATAACGGCGAATGGCAAAAGGGCTGGAGTCTTTTGGGCGTTTCGCTAGTTAATATTGTCAGTTTTGCGGTGGTTTGGCTGCTAATCGCCTTTCCTTTAGAGTCATTATTTGTCCTGCTCAGTTGGGGACTAACTTTAGGCGATAAACCCGAAGAATTTTTGCTCTTATTAGGGGATACACCGGTCCTTTGGATCTTGGGATCGCTGATGATCAGTTTTTCTTTGATCGGAGCCTGGGATGCCTATCGTACGGCCCTGAGCCAAAATTTTGATTACCGAGTGGCCCCGCCCTTTCGGGAACGCTTTATCCAGTCGGTTTCATTCGCCTATAGTGGGCATCTTTTATTAGTCTTGCTCTTAACTTTTGTGCCCTTACTCATGCCCAACGGCGGCGGCGGCGGGGAACCTCTAGAATTTGAGATCGTCCAAGCGCCCACTACGTTAAACGGCCATAAAGAAACCCCGGAGGGTACGCCCCAGGGCGCCGCTAAAGAAACAAAACGCGAGAAAATTGCCCAAAAGATCCCGGATCCCCCCAAAAAAGAAAAGGGGACCGTACCTGTTCCGCAACCCGAAGAGCCGGTCCAAGCCCAACAGGCTCAGGGGATCCCCCGGTCCTATACCGATTACTTATCTTGGAAGATCCGGCAGTTTCATGATCTTTATTTTTCTCAGGTTAACCCCGATGAATACACCGTAATTCGGTATGTGATCGCCCAAGATGGCACGGTTTTAGAAGTAGAAGTGTTACCCGAAAGTAGCACTACGCCCCCAGTTATTGCCGAACTCGCCGCCGAAACAATCCGTGATATGGACCCTTTAGATCCTTTACCTCCGGGCACAGGTACGGTGGAAGTTTTAGAACTCTTTTGGGGGGGGGCAACCATTGCCAAACCAGGAAGTCTGGAGGAGCGCCTCAGTCTTTTACCCGATGGACGTTGGATTCAACCATTGCAAAACTAGGATTTAGCGAATCTTCACATCTCAGTTTGACATAACGAATTAAGCTGTTCTCAGTAAGGGAATATTTTTATGCGCTTAGCGGAGGTGTGGTCAGAAGTTATACCCTATCTACACACTGAGGCTGATGTAGAACATAAAGTGATTAATCCCCTGCTTACTGAACTGGGCTATCGGTCTAATGATTTTACGGTTCAATTTAAGTTTGATCAATTTCGTTTAGATTTTTTGATCCAGGGAAATCAACTTCCACGTCTTGCCTATTTAATCATCGAAGCAAAGGCTCCACGCCACAATCTCAATGAAGATATTTGGCAGATCCGGCGCTATGTACGCCACGTTAAAGCGCCCTTTGGTTTACTGACCAATGGTAAGCAATTTCAGGTGTTTTGTGAATGGAATAACCGCATAATTAAAGTTTTTGATCTTGATCAAAAAGGGCTTATTGATAACTTTGATCAAGTGCGTAAGGTGATCGGTAAAGAAGCCTCTCTACGCTATATAGCTTCCCTCACTCAAGTTCAGATGCCCATTGTTCCTGATCCCATTTATCTTACCCCTACGGAGAAAAAAGCCATGATCATTACTGTGTTTAATAACAAAGGCGGCGTTGGTAAAACTACCACCACGATCAATCTCGCCGCTGCCCTTAGCAAGTTGGGTAAACGGGTTTTGTTGATCGACATTGATGCTCAGGCAAATTTGACTACAGGCTTAGGCATTGATCCCTTGGTAGATATCGAACAACAAGGAAAGAAAGATATTGTTGATCTTTTGACGGATAGAGACGTTAAATTACCCGATACAATCACTCGCAAACGTTGGGGCGACGTGGTACTCGATATTGTTCCTTCACACATTCGCTTGAGCGATATGGAAGCAACCTTGACTCAAGCGGTCGATGGAGACCGGGTTTTGATCCGCAAGCTCAAGAATTATAAGCAAAACTATGACTTTATCTTGATTGATCCCCCGCCTTCTTTTTCAAAAGTGAATACCATTGCGCTCATGGCGGCTTCCCATATCTTGATCCCGACCCAACTTGCGGCTTATCCCGTCAGAGCGTTGGAATATGTATTAACCCGGACGTTAGGGATCAGTAAGGATCGTGATGAACCCCTTAAAATGCTTGGCGTAGCAGTAAGTATGTATGACAAAAGCGCTACCAGCGGCAATCGTGAAATGGTGGAAAAAATCCATCAAAAATTACAAGCTACTGGGGAACTAATCCCTTTATTTCCAGAGTCTACCTGGATCCCGCAATTCAAAGTGGTAGCCCTTAATCCTGATCGTGGCTACCCTCTGTGCCATGCAGATACAGATAAAGATCTACCTACGGGCGATAAAATTAAAGCGGCGGATGCCTTTGAATGCTATTTACGCCTTGCCAAACATCTCTTGAAGATCTCGGAGGAAGAGCGTGCAACTGTCTGATCATCAAAAACGTATTATTGACATTCTGACGCCCAAGCCAACCCATCATGGGCAACTAGAAGTCCGCGCCTTAATTGCTCCTGAAGGGGCAGATCAAATGGTTGATTCGCTGCGGGTTGCCTTTATCGAAGAGAGTTTAAAGAAACACGGCAGTAATTTGATCCCTTTAGTAGTCCGTAGCAGGAATGATGAGGATGACACCTATGAAGTGATTCATGGGGTTGATTGGTTGATCGCAGCGCGTAATATTCAGCTAAAGCGTCTTTGGGTATGGTCTTTTCCGCTCAATGATGATCAGGCTCAGGCGATTAAAGAGCAAATGGATCAGTTTTTTGTGATTTCAGATCCTCCCAAACCCACTCCTGGACAATTAGATGAAATTCGGTTAACACAACTGATCGACAGAGCATTGGATCAGAAGATCAGTAAAGTACTCGATAGCATCAATCAACGTTTTGATGAACAACGGAATCTTAAAATAAATACCCTAGGGATTGAGGAAAAGCTTACCGCAATAACCAAAATCCTTGATAATGCCTTCCCGGATCAAAGAAAAATTATCAAAGCACTAGTAGAAGCCTCTGAAGACATGATCACTGCTAAGCTTAGGGCTAAACCAAACGTTACTACGCCGCAATGCAAAGCAGCACTTGCAGCAATTAAACTTTGGAAGCAACAGCAAGGTGAGTTAAATTGGGATACTTTAGCTCAATGTAAGATCAAGGGTTTTGGTAAAACAACATTTGAGAAGATCAAGGCAATTCGCTGGGATCAAGATTAAGAAGCCCTCTACCGCCACGGAATGGGGATGTCCAAGCTAAGCTTTACCTTATGTACTCCCAACGTGGCATGTCCCTGCATCTTCAACAACGGATCATCGATCTCAA